>JALWTZ010000168.1 GCA_026993285.1 Lysobacterales bacterium
AGTGCCGGGGGTGTGGTGTCTGCCGCACAGCTGGCGCTGTGTGAACCCAGGCCAGACCAGTCGTTCCGGGCCAGCACCACCCATTCGCTACTGGCGGTATCACTGCCGGCGGCGGCGCTCCAGTTGCTGTTGGGCGCGCATACGCTGGCCTTGCGAACCAGCGTGTGATCCTTGGTGCCATTGGCCGTGCCGGCTACCGACCAGCCGGAGCCCGGGTCTGGGCCATCGGTACCGACGGCATCGATCAGGCTGCCGTTTTTCGCCAGGCCCACGGCGTCATCCCCGTTGAAGC
Organism: Lysobacterales bacterium; assembly: GCA_026993285.1. Taxonomy (GTDB): domain Bacteria; phylum Pseudomonadota; class Gammaproteobacteria; order Xanthomonadales; family S139-57; genus S139-57. The sequence goes on from JALWTZ010000168.1 coordinate 293, forward strand.
TGATGACGCTGGAATCGGTGCGGTTGGCGGCATTGGTGATGATCGGGTCCGCACTGGGATTGGCAACCACGTAGGTAGCGCCATCGGCCAGGGTGCCGCTCAGGGACAGGGTGCTTTCTGCCCAACTGCCGCCGTTGGCAATTTTCCACAATGCGTACTGGCTGAGGTCTACGTCTGTGCCAGTACCGTTGTAGAGCTCAATGTATTTGTTGTTGCTGGAGCCTTCGGCGTATTCACTGATGATCAGGTCGCTGATCTGTGCCTGTGCGCTGGAAGCCAGAACGAGAAGGAGGGTTGCAAAATGTTTCATTGCCCGGGTCTGCCTGTGCAAGGATGTGCGCGCGGCAGCCTAGCGATGCGTGCTTGCAAGTTCAATACCATGGCGTATCCATTCTTGATATTGAATCTAGGAGTTCTTTTCATCCTCTTGAAAAACCAGAGAATCTCTTTTTGTATCCATTTGTATCCGTTCATCCACCTTGGCATTTTTCAGGAAGACATAAAAAGCGGCAATCAGGCTGTTGTACAAGCCGGCGCGACCGTTGAGGAACTGGCGCTTGAACAGGTACTGGCGCAAAAAGAACAACGGCGGATAAAGCAGGGTCCAGAGCAGATTGGCACTTTTGCCCTGTTGCAGACGCCATTCCACCAGCCCGGTGGAGTAGGCGTTCATTTTCTCTACCTTGGTGTGGATGTTGATTTCACCAAAGTGGTAGAACACATGCCGCAGTTTGCGAATCCGCCCCTGAACCTTGGGAGCGGCATGAATGGGCATGTAGGAAATATGCCCCTTGCGCTTGTCGAACAGGCGCAGAAAGTGGTTGTGGCGTGTGCCGGGATGCGCCATGCGCCAGAAAATCTGCTCCATGCGGGGCAGGGTGTAGCCATCGGCTTCCGGCCCTTGTTCCATGAGTGCCCGGATTTCTTGCTGGGCTTCCGGTGACAGTGCTTCATCCGCATCCAGCAGCAATACCCAGTGATTTCGGGTCATTTCCAGGGCCATTTGCTTCTGGGGGCCATAGCCCATGAATTCGTGCTGGGCGAAGCGGGCACCGAACTGTTTGGCAATGGCCGGGGTTTCGTCGGTGCTGAAGGAGTCCAGCACCACGATTTCATCCGCCCATGCGACTGATTGCAGACAACGGCGTAAGGTACGCGCATTGTTGTAGGTGGTGACAAAAGCAGAGACCGGTGTGCTCATGCCTGATGCTCTCCCGTTGGATTCTGGCTGTGCAGCGCAGCCACGAACAGGGGCACCAGCCACCAGAGCAAGGTGGCAAGAAAACTGGAATAGATGGCCTTGGCTGTGTTGAAGGGGAACACACATACATACAGCGCAATCAGCAGGGGCATGGCGAAATGGCTATGTCCGGCAACGCGTTCTGTTCTCCACAATCTCCAGGGCAGCCACAAAAACAGGCCATAGCCGA
>JALWTZ010000169.1 GCA_026993285.1 Lysobacterales bacterium
CCATGCCGGCCTGGTAGTGCAGCGGGTCACTGCTACCCACCGCCAGCACGCCCTGGGTATTCATCGGCAGAATCACCGCCGAATGCACCTGCGCGGCCAGGGGGCCGAACAGGGCTTCCTTTTGCGAATCGGGCAGGCGGCCCAGGCGGGGTGCCTGCATCTGCGCCAGGTTGATCACCGCCGGTTCACTGATGTCATGCACCCAGCAGCCTTCCGGCGCCTGAAAGCCATCCGGCATGCACAGTACATGCAGGGCCACCGATTCCGCGGCAAAATCTTCCTTCAGCCCCAACAGGGCCTGTTGTATCAGGGCCTCCAGGCTCAGGGCATCCAGCATGCGCAAGACCCACTGATGCAGCCGCTGCAACAGCTGTTCATTGTCCGCCACCAGTTGTTCGAAGCGGGCCAGCTCGCTTTCCAGTTGCTTTTTCTGCTGTTCCAGCAGGTGCTGGCGATAGGCTTGCAGGCCAATGATCTGCTGGCCGTCACCATCACTGAACTGCAGGCGAGCCACCAGTGCATCCGCACCCTGCAAGGCATCCGGGTGGGCGGCCAGCCAGGCCAGTACCGTCTCCCGCTGAAGCTTTTCTTCGATGGGTTCACCCATGCAACCGACCCTCAAACACCCAAACTGCCGGCCCATGCATCCATAAATCATGGCCGGGGCCGGCCCATTCTATCTGCAAATCGCCGCCGGGCAAGGAAACCGTGACCCGCGGATTCAACTGGCCACGGGCCATGCCCACGGCAGCCGCCGCACAGGCACCGGTTCCACAGGCACGGGTTTCGCCGGCACCTCGTTCATAGACCCGCAATCGCATCCGGTCTCGGTCAACGATTTCCATGAAACCCACATTCACTCCCTGGGGAAAACGGGGCAGGGCCTGTACCTCGGGCCCCCAGTGCGCCACCGGTGCGGCCGCTGCCTGCTCCACCTGCAGCACGGCATGGGGATTGCCCATGGAAACCAGCCCTGCCGGTGGCAACCGGGGCAGCAGGGTGCATTGCAACGGGTCTTCACCACGGGTACAGCGTGCCGGCAGGCTTTCGGGATGAAAATCCGGCTCACCCATGTTCACCGCCACCAGGCCATCCTCGTGCAAGGCAATTTCGATCTGCCCGCCATCTACCGCCAGCACCATGGGATTGGCCTGCACCAGTTCCAGCCGCTGCAGATACACCCCGGCACAACGGGCCCCGTTGCCACACTGCCCCGCCGGGCTGCCATCGGCATTGAAGATGCGGTAGCGTGCGTGGATGGCCGGATCCGGATGGGGCTCCAGCAGCAACAACTGATCAAAACCCACGCCGGTATGGCGGTCGGCCAGGGCCGCAATGATTTCGGTATTCAGCGCCACGGGCTGGCGGAAACTGTCCGTGACCAGAAAATCATTGCCCAGGCCGTGCATCTTGGCAAAGCGCAGACCGTTCATCCGGGCCGTTCCCGCTGTACCAGTCCCGTGGCCGCATGGGTTACTGCCGATTTCTCCGGCGATTCGGCCGGGCGCAACGGCCCCTTCTGACCACAGCCGGCCAACAGCAGCACCAACAGCAGCGCCATCCATCGTAGGTTCATGTGGGCATCATACCCCGTGTGGAAAGCTACGGCAGCACCTGTACATCTTTTTTACCCAGCAACCAGTCTGAGCGCTCAAGTGTGCTTTCCGCCGGCCCACCCAGGCGGGCAAAATCAAACAGTTCCCGGTCGCACAGGTGGGAAGGCACCACATGCTGCATGGCGCGGAAGATGTTTTCCACCCGCCCGGGATAGCGCTTCTCCCATTCCCTGAGCATGCCCTTGATGGCCTGGCGCTGCAGGTTGTCCTGGGAGCCGCACAGGTTGCAGGGAATGATGGGGTAACCCTGGAGTTCGGCCCAGGCCTCCAGATCGCGCTCCCGGCAGTAGGCCAGCGGGCGGATCACGGTATTGCGCCCGTCATCGGAAACCAGCTTGGGTGGCATGGCCTTCATCTGCCCGCCGTGAAACAGGTTGAGAAACAGGGTTTCGATGAGATCGTCACGGTGGTGGCCCAGGGCGATCTTGTTCAGGCCGTGGGCATGGGCAAAATTATAGAGTATGCCCCGGCGCAGCCGTGAACACAGGCCGCAGGTGGTCTTGCCCTTGGGAATGATCTCCTGCACCACCGAGTAGGTATCCTGCTCGATGATGTGGTATTCGATCCCCAGCCCGGCCAGGTATTCCGGCAGCACATGGGCGGGAAAGCCCGGCTGTTTCTGGTCGAGATTCACCGCCACCAGCTCGAAGGCAACCGGCGCCTTCTGCCGCAGCTGCATGAGAAAATCCAGCATGGCGTAGGAATCCTTGCCGCCGGAAAGGCAGACCATCACCCGGTCCCCGTCCTCGATCAGGTTGAAATCAGCAATGGCCTGGCCCACGGCGCGGCGCAGGCGCTTGCCCAGTTTGTTGGCTCTGACTTGCCGTGCACGGTCATTTTGCGGCATGATGGTCTGCTCTGGAGGTGGTAAAGATGGCTGACGATTTTCTCAGATTATTCCACGGCGATCATCAGGGTGTGCTCAAATGGGAACATCTGGATGCGCTCTGGGAGAAACTGCGGGCCGCGCCCGACGGGCAATGGTACATCATTACCCATGGCGACCCCTTGCCGGAAGAACCGGCATCGGCGCAGACCATCGACCAGTTCCTCGGTTTTCTCGACGGCACCATCCGCAAGCATCAGGACCCGGTCTACTGCGGCTTTGTCTTCGTGGACAACCGCGAAGACCCCAGCCTGATCAAGATCTTCAACCCCAAACTGCTCGGCTGCGGCGGCGGCCCGGCCAGCAGCGGGCCCAGCATGCCCCACTGGATGATTTCCCGCGTCGCCCCCGTGCCCTATGAACCGGCCCCACCACCGGCACCGGAAGGCATCGCCCCCATCGAACGGCTGAAAAACTTCTTCCGTGGCTGAGGCCGGGCCACAGCCCCGCGTGGATCTGCACTGCCATTCCACCGCCTCCGACGGTACCCTCGGCCCGGGCGAAGTGCTGCGGCGGGCCGCGCAACAGGGCGTGGAGCTGCTGGCCTTGACCGACCACGACACCCTCAACGGCCTGGATGAAGCCCGCCAGGCCGCCGAAAGCCTGCCCCTGCGACTGGTCAACGGCGTGGAAGTCTCGGCTGATTTTCACGGCCGGGTACTGCATGTGCTGGGCCTGAATTTCTCCAGCCAGGCCGACCACCCCCTGCGCGAGGGGCTGGCCCACAGCGACCGGCTGCGGCGTGAGCGCGGCCTGCGCATACAGGAAAAACTGGCCCGCAAGGGCATGGCCGACGCGGCGGAACGGGCCGAACAGCTGTGCGAAAATGGTCAGGCCCTGACCCGCACCCACTTTGCCCGCGCCCTGGTGGAACTGGGCTACTGCCCGGCCATGCAGGCGGCCTTCGACCGCTGGCTGGGGCAGGGCAAATCCTGCTACCAGAAGGCGCAATGGCCGCTACTGGAAGAAGTGGTGCGCTGGATCACCGCCAGCGGCGGCGTGGCTGTTCTGGCCCACCCGCTGCGCTACCGCCTCACCGGTGCCTGGCTCCGGCGGGTGCTCACCGCTTTCTGCAAGGCCGGCGGCAGTGGCCTGGAAGTGGTCACCGGCCACTACAACCCGGACCAGACCCGCCGCAGCGCCCAGTGGGCCCGGGAATTCGAACTGATGGCCTCCACCGGCTCCGATTTTCATAGCCCGGAAAACCCCCATGTGGAACTGGGCCGGCTGGAACCCCTGCCCGCCGGCCTGCGTCCGGTCTGGGCCGGTTGGTAACCACCAGACCCCGGCAACAAGCAGCGCACCAGCGTATAGCACCGAGCCTAACCACAACACCGCCGACGCAATCTGCAAGGCCCATTGCTCTCTACGGGAGCCTCCATTTCTATTGCTTCTGATGAATGATCAAAAACAAGCTATTCAATACTCAGGGACAATAGACCCCTGCATACTGATCCAGCACCCTGGCAGTCGAGAGCGTTACCGAACGCATGCCCCGGTTTTCGATTTCATCAAACAGACTCTGGATATACAGCCGCGCGTTGCTGGGCACATCTCCTGAAGGGCCATCCTGGTAGGAAACGGGATGGATAACCACACCGATGCGGTGGCTGGCATCCCCCGTATCGATGGCTTCCAGCACGACGGTTTTGGAAACCCGTGTGCCACCGGATTCGGTATTCAAGGGTTCGTGCGGCAAAGTGTAGACCTGCAGCGCATCGCCTCGATCCATGCAACGGGCACCGCCCTGCAAGGCGGCGGCTGTACCGGGGCTGACCAGTGCTTCCGCGTGATTGTAGTGATCGGAAGCGTAGGGAATCTGTGCCACCAACCCGGTCCATTCATAACGCAGGCAGCCGTCGGTATCGGCGATGTAGCCATTCTGATCCTGAGCCGGGTTGCAACGGTTATCGTTCATCCCCCAGGGGGTATCGACACCACCATTGCCGGTAGGGCCGGTGGCGGCCACGGAGGGAAACCAGTTCCAGCCCAAGGCATTGCTGAAGGCCTGCGCCACGCCGGAAAGACCGTAATCCAGGCTGCATTCTCCCAGTTGCGGGTCACCCCAGCACAGGGAGACGGCATTGGCTTCCGTGCCGATGTCCGGGCCCAGCACATCCAGGCCATTGGAGTAGCCATCGGGAAAGGCATGGTTATGGGTATGGCTGTGGAAGGCCAGTTCGTGCCCTTGCTGGTACCACTGGCGAATGAAATCCTGCTGATCGGGGTTTTGCAGCAGGTACTGGCCCCAGGCGGGCGTGAACATGATGGTGACATGGTGCGGGTGGGACAAGGCCTGATTGCGCTGTTGCAACTCGCTCATGAACAGCTTGAGGCGGGACCAGCGCAGGGGTACGCCGTCAGGCTGGTCGTCATCCGGATCGGCATGGAGTACAAAATAGAACAGTGGCCCGTTCAGGGCCTGTGATTCGTGGTCTGCGGCGAAAATGGTGTCCTGTGCGAACCAGTCACGGGGTTCGGCCAATACGGTGATGGAAACAAGCCACAGGATCAAGGAAACCCCGGCTTTCATACGACCCTCCCGCCTGAATGGGCTGTGCTGAATGTGGATGACTCGCGTGCACGCGTCTTTATCAGGATAACGCCTTGCCCGGCCATTGGTTGACATCCAACCCCTGCAATTCCAGTTGGCTTGCATCCGTACACCAGGGAGCCTGGGCCAGCAGTGGCGCGGGCATGCGGGCCTGCAGGCTGGCCAGGTTTTCTTCCGCCCTGTTCATTTGCCGGTCCAGCCAGTTGGCCAGCCAGCCGGTCAGGGGCAGGCCATCGGCCAGAATGGCTTCCGCGCTGAGCAGGGCATGATTGATGCAGCCCAGTTTCATGCCCACCACCAGCAACACGCTCGCATCCATGGCCGCTGCCCAGTGACACAGGCTTTCTGTTTCATTCAGCGGCACCCGCCAGCCACCCACACCTTCCACCAGCAGCAGATCCAGCCCTCGGGCCTGTTGCCGGCACCAGCGGGCCAGCTGATCCGCGCTCAGAGGCTGGCCGGCTTCCTCCGCGGCGATATGAGGCGCAATCGGCGGTTCAAAGGCATGCAGGCAGAGCGAATCCAGATGCCTTTCCGGCTGGGCGGCGCTCAGCAGGGTGATGTCGGCATTGGTGGCGGGATCACCGCCCGGGCAGCCGGAAACCAGTGGCTTGACCGCTCCCACCCGCAGGCCCTGTGCCCGCAGGATGCGCAACAATGCCACCGTAACCCAGCTCTTGCCAACATCGGTATCCGTGCCTGTGACAAAGAAAATGGGAGCGTTGTATAAGCAATTGCTCATTTGTCAGCCACCTCCCGGCTGGCTACCATCCCTGTGGAGGATACGGGAGGAGTAATGATGAAAGTTGAAGACAAGCGCCAGTTGATCAAACCCTGTCTGTTTGTTGGCCTGTTCGTGGGCATGGCCCTGGGGGGCGCCACCGGCTGGGCTCTGCAGCAACCGGTAACCGGCCTGCTGTTGGGCATACCCGCCGGTATCGTACTGGGGCTGTTGCTGGGGCAGATGAACGGCTGCTTCAAGCGTTCGCCCTCCTGAGCACAAAACACGCATTACGGTGTTTTCCGCCGCTTCAGCTGCGCCCGTAGCTGTTCCAGCGGGATTCGCGCCTCTTCTCCCTGGGGCAGCCGCCTTGGCTGGCCAGGTTGAGGGGCCAGCGCCCGCAGGCTGACCAGTTCCCAGCTGGCCGGCAGCCAGCCTTCCCGCCGGTAGGCTTCATAGGCGGCCTGCATGCGGGCAAAGGCCTGCTTGCCCGTCAGCCCCTTTTTCCGTTGCGGCAGGTGGTTGCTGGCACCGATGCCCTTGAGGTCCCGCAACAGCTCGCCAACCCGGCGATATTCCAGTGTCAGGGTCTCGGCCTGTACCACCACCTGCTGAAAGCCTTGCCCCAACAGGGCGTCACCCAGGTGATGCATATCCACGAAGGGGTTGACATGCACGCCCTCATCCACCGCGCGCCAGCTCTGGCGCAGTTCTTCCAGCGTGCCGGGGCCCAGGGTATGCATCAGCAGCAGTCCGCCGGGGCGCAATACCCTGCGCAGCTCGGCAAAGACTTCCGCCGGCTGCTCCACCCATTGCAGCATCAGGTTGGAAAAGACCAGGTCCACGCTGTCATCGGCCAGCGGCAGGTGGCGGGCGTCGGCGCAGAGGGTTTCCACCTTGCGCAACCAGCCATTGCCTTCGCGCACCCGCTGCAACATGGCCGGTGACAGGTCCACGGCCAGTACCCGCGCGAGCGGCCATTGCTTTTTCAGCCGGTGGGCCGCCCGACCGGGGCCGCAACCCAGTTCCAGTAGGGTCTTTGGTTTCAGGCTTTCTGCCTGCAACTGCTCCAGCAGGCGGTCCTCCGCTTCCCGTTGCACAATGGCATGGGCATCATAGCTGTGCGCGGCCCGGTCGAAGGCCTGCCGCAGGGTGGTGCTTTCCGGAAGGTGTGTACTCATGAGGGCCTGTTCAGTGCTTCCGCCATCCATTGTGGATGGCTGATAAAGGGGGCATGGATGGCGCCTTCGCACAGCTGCACCCGGCCATCGGGGCACAGGCCGGCGGCAGCGGCCAGGGCCTGTGGATGAACCAGCCG
>JALWTZ010000170.1 GCA_026993285.1 Lysobacterales bacterium
TTCGAGCGCCTGGACGAATGGCGTTTCAACGGCAGCCGGCCCGACCAGCCCATGGGCCGGCTGGTGGCCAGCGTGGGCGAGCAGGACACCCATGCCCTGCTGGAGGCCATGACCGAGCGTGAAGCCCGCCTGCTGATGTGGCACGAACAGGGGGAGGCGCGGGTGGACCGCCTGCTGGCCGGCTGGCCCGAGCGGGTCCAGGCCTGCCTGGGACGGCCACTGGAACGCTGGCTGCGCGCGCTGAAGGACTTGCTGGCCGATCTGGAACACTACTGGCCCCAGGCCCTGGCCGCCGAGGACGACTATGCCATCCATGCCTGGTTTGCCAATTTCAAGGGCGTGCGCCTGGCGCTGGACGAGGGCCTGAAGGCCGCCTATGGCCAGTGGCTGGAAGACGGCGACCGCCGTCGGCTGGGCCAGACCCTGCAACAGCACCGCGACTACTGGCTGCGACAGGCCGAGCAGCTGCTGCCCCTGCCGGAGCCGGAAGCACTGGAACGGATTCAGGCAGCCTGCCGCAAGGGCCGCTAGGGCAGGGTTACAGCCCGATCAACTGGTTCATGTTGAAAATGGGCAGCAGGATGGCCAGCACGATAAACAGCACCATGCCTCCCACCAGCAAGACCAGCGCCGGTGCCAGCAGGGCCAGAAAGGCCTGACTGGCCCGCGCCATCTGCTCCTCGCTCAGGCGGGCGGCATGCTGGAACAGGGTATCCAGCTCGCCACTGGTCTCGCCGCTGGCGATCAGGCGCAGCATCACCGGTGGCAACAGTTGCGCCTCGCCCAGCGCCTGGCTCAGGCTCTGGCCTTCCTCCACCCGCCGGGCGGCCTGTTGCAGGCGGGTTTTCCAGGCCAGGTTGCTGATACCCCGGGTGGCAATGCGCAGGGCTTCGGTCACCGGTACCGCGGCCGCCAGCAGCAGGCCCATGGCCTGGGAAAAGCGGGTGGCCTGGGCCTGCTTCAGCCAGGCACCCAGCCCCGGCAGGCGCAGGGCCCAGGCGTGGGCCTGCAGCCGTGGGCCTGGCAGGCGCAGGGCCAGCCAGAGCAGCCCGGCCAGCCCGGCAGCGGCCAGCAGCAGCCAGCCGCCCCAGTGGCGGGCAAAATCGGAAAGGGTCATCAGCCACTGGGTCACCAGCGGCAGGGTTTGGCCGGCCCGGTCGAACACCACCACGATGCGCGGCACCACATAGACCATCAACCCGGCCACCACCGCGAAGGCCACGGCTGCCAGCAGGGCCGGGTAGAGCAGCGCCAGCCGGGTTTGTTGCCGAAAGCGCTGTTGCCGCTCGATCTGGTCGGCCAGTTGCAGAAAGATCGGCCCCAGCTGGCCGGACTGTTCCCCGGCGGCCACGCTGGAAACATACAGCTCATCGAAGCTGGCCGGGTGGCGGGCCAGGGCATCGGCCAGGCTCTGGCCCTCGCGAACCTGAGCCTGGATATCCAGCAACAGCTGGTGGGAACGGCCCTGGGCCTGTTGCGCCACCGCGCCCAGGGCTTCCACCAGCGGCAGGCCGGCGGCCAGCATGGCGGAAAGCTGGCGGGTGATCAGGGCGATTTCCTCGGCGCCCACCCGCAGGCCGGCGGCCTGTGGCCCGTCACCACGGGCCGGTTGCACTTCCAGCGGCATCAGGCCCATGTCGCGCAGCATCTGGCGCGCGTGGCGCTCGCTGTCGGCCTGCAGGTTGCCGCGGGTTTCCTGCCCGCCCGGTTTCAGTGCCTGGTATTCAAAGGCCGGCATGACGGGGCTCTTCCCGGCTGACCCGCAGCACTTCGTCGAGGCTGGTCACCCCTTCGGCCACCCGCTGCCAGCCGGCCTGGAACAGGCTCTGGTGGCCGGCTGCCCGTGCCAGCCCGGCCAGTTCGTTTTCGGAGGCCTGGCGATGGATGGCCTGTTGCAGGGCTTCATCCATGGCCAGCAGTTCGTAGAGGCCGGTACGGCCCTGGTAACCGCTCTGGCGGCAGTGTTCGCAGCCAGCGGCCCGGTAGAGGGTGACCGGCTCCGTAGGCAGGCCCAGCCCGGCCAGGTAATCGGCATCGGGTTGCCAGGGTGTCTTGCAGTGGTCGCAGAGCTTGCGCACCAGCCGTTGGGAGAGCACGCCGGCCAGGGAGGAGGCCAGCAGGAAAGGCTCGATGCCCATGTCGCGCAGGCGCACCACGGTGGCGATGGCGGAATTGGTGTGCAGGGTGGAAAGCACCAGATGGCCGGTGAGGCTGGCCTGCACCGCCACCTGGGCGGTTTCCAGGTCACGGATTTCGCCCACCATGACGATGTCCGGGTCCTGGCGCAGGATGGCGCGCAGGCCCCGGGCGAAGCTCATGTCCACCTTGCTGTTGACTTGGGTCTGGCCGATGCCGTCGATGTAGTATTCGATGGGGTCTTCCACCGTGAGGATGTTGCGCTTGCGGTCGTTCAGCCGGTTCAGCGCCGCGTAGAGGGTGGTGGTCTTGCCCGAACCGGTGGGGCCGGTGACCAGAATGATGCCGTGGGGCCGCTGAATCAGTTGTTCCCAGCGTCGTAGTATCTCCTCCGGCATGCCCAGCTGGCCCAGTTCCAGCCGGCCGGCCTGCTTGTCCAGCAGGCGCAGCACCACCCGCTCGCCGTGGCCGGAGGGCAGGGTGGAGACGCGCACATCCACCGGCCGCCCGGCCAGCCGCAGGGAGATGCGGCCATCCTGGGGCAGGCGTTTTTCGGCGATGTCCAGCTCGGCCATGACCTTGATGCGCGAGATGATCAGCGGGGCCAGCGAGCGGTGCGGGGCCAGCACCTCACGCAGCACACCGTCCACCCGGAAGCGGATGGCCAGGCGGTTTTCGTAGGGCTCGATGTGAATGTCGGAGGCATTTTCCCGCACCGCCTGGGCAAACATGGCGTTGATCAGGCGGATGATGGGGGCGTCGTTGTCGCTTTCCAGCAGGTCCGCCGGTTCCGGCAGTTCGCGGGCCAGTTGCTGCAGGTCGCCGGCCTGCTCGGCCACGTCCCCGGCTTGGGCCAGCGGTTGTTCGCCGCCTTCGAACTGGCGCTGCAGCAGCTGGTCGAAACGCGCCTTGTCCAGCCATTCCAGCTCCGGCGGAGTTTCGCAAACCCGGGTCAGTTCCGTGAGGATGGCCGCGGAGATGTCCTCGCGGCAGGCATAGCGCGGGCGCGGGCCTTCCCCGTCCAGTAACAGCAGGCCGTGGCGGCGGGCGAAACTGAAGCTTGGCGCGATCATTCGTCCGGCTCTTGTGCTCCCGGCAAGGCATCCAGCGCGGGCAGCAGCGGGTGGGCCTGCTGCATTTCCGGTTGTTGCAGGTCAAAGGTTTGCAGCAGCTGGCGGTCTTTCAGCAACTGGTACTTGCCGCGGGTAACCTGGTTCATGATGCGCTGGTCCTTGATGATGGTGGGGCGCAGAAACACCATCAGGTTGCGGCGGATGTGTTGTTTCTTGCGGTGCTTGAACAGATGGCCCAGCAGGGGAATGCGGCCCAGCACCGGCACCCGGTCCACGGTTTCCTGCACATCGTCGGTGATCAGGCCGCCCAGCACCAGTATCTGCCCGTCCGGCACGCGCACGGTGGTATTCAGGGTGCGCTTGTTGGTGACCAGATCCACCGCGCCCACGCTGTTGGCCAGGCTGGAGATTTCCTGCTGGATTTCCAGGATCACCGCGTCCCCCTCGTTGACATGGGGGGTGAAGGTGAGCTTGAGGCCCACATCCTGCCGCTTGATGGTCTGGAAGGGGTTGACGGCGGACTGGTTGGCGCCGGTATTGGTGAACTGGCCGGTGACGAAGGGCACTTCCTGCCCCACCTGGATGTTGGCCTCCTCGTTGTCCAGCGCCACCAGGTTGGGGGTGGAAAGAATATTGCTGTTGCTGTCGCTGTCCAGCGCCTTCACCAGCGCCCCCAGCTGCAGGATGGGGGTCTCGCTGCCCGGCAGGGTGACCTGGCCGTTGAGATAGCCGATATTCAGCCCTGGCCCCACGCCGGCGGGGTTGACCGCGGCGCTGAGGATGTTGCTGCCGTCGTTGCCGAAGTTGGTGCCGCCGATGGCGCCGGTTTCATCGAGGTTGGAGGCCAGTTGCCACTGCACGCCCAGTTCCCTGGCCTTTTCCTCGGAGATTTCCGCGATGACGGCTTCCACCAGCACCTGTGCCCGGGGGATGTCCAGTTGGCGGATCACCGGCTCCAGCGCGCGGATTTCCGCCGGGCTGGCCGAGATCACCAGGGCGTTGGTATCGGCATGGGCGAAGATGCGGCTGGCGGCCGCGCCTTCCTTCTTGCCCTGCGCCTGCGCGGTCTTGCTGAGCATGCCCTCCAGTATGGGCACCAGATCGGCGGCACGGGCGTAATTGAGATAGATGACCTGGGTGTTGCCGTTGCCGTCCAGCGGGGTGTCCAGGTGGGCGACGATGGCCCGCACCTTCAGCCGGCGTTCCTTGGGGCCGGAGAGAATCAGGGTATTGGAGCGGCTGTCGGCCAGCATTTTCAGCCCCGGACCCTTGCCTTCCTTTTCGCTGAACAGCTTGAGGGTACGCAGCATGTCCTCGGCCGAAGCGTGTTGCAGGGGGAGGATTTCCAGGCTGTCGTCACTGTCCTGGTCGATGCGGCGGATGATGGTCAGCAGCCGCTTCAGCGCCCCCTGGCGTTCGCTGACAATCAGGGTGTTGCTGCCGCTGTGGGTGGCGATCTGGCCATTGGCCGACAGCATGGGGCGCAGCACATTGGCCATGTCGCCGGCGGCCACGTGTTTCAGGGCCAGCACCCGGGTGACCAGCGCGTCCGGCCCGCCTTCGCTCTGGCCCACCGGCAGGGCGTCCTTGATGCTGACGCTGTCGGGCTGGATGCGGATCACATCGCCGGAGGCCACCGCGCTGAAGCCGTGCACGCGCAGCACGGAGAGAAACACCGCGTACAGCTCGTCCGATTCCATGGGCTTGGCGGAGATCAGTGTGACCTTGCCCTTCACCCGTGGATCGACGATGAAGTTCTTGCCGGTCAGCTCGGAGACCGTGCTGATCAGGGTGAGGATGTCGGCGTTTTTCAGGGTGAGGGTCTGCGGCTGGGCCAGCGTGGTCAGGGGCAGCAGCAGGCAGAGCAGCAGAAGCGGTTTATTCATGGCGTTATCCTTGGCTGTCCAGGTCAATGGTCACGGTCCGGGGCTGGCCGTCCCGTTCGATGGTCAATTGTACAGGCCCGCCCTGTTGCAGCTGGCCCAGCAACAGCAGTGCCGCGCTCGGGTCACTGAGGGACTGGCCGTTGATTTCGGTGACCACGTCCTGCGGACGGATACCCAGCTGTTGCAATACGGCGGCGTAGCGGCCGGCGCGCAGGCGGTAGCCGGTGATCTTGCCGTTCTTTCTTACCGGCACGGCGTTGACCTGCTGGGCCAGCCGCGCCGGGTCCAGCTTGAGCTGGGCCACGCTGAGCTGTGCGTTATTGATGGCCACATGCGGCGTACCGGTGCCGCGAATGCCGGGGATGGGGGGGGGCTGTTTCAGCGGCCCGCCGTGATAGGCATTGAGGCTGGCGGGGTTTTCACTGGCCTGGCTGGCCGCTGTGCGTGGCTTGCCCATGCGCAGGGTTTCCTTGCGGCCGTTGTGCAGAATGACCACATGATCCTGCTGGATGGTCAGCAATTTGGCGCCGTCGGGCAGCTTGTCCTGCTCGGCATAACTGTTTTGCTGGCCGCTGGCATCGGCGATGAAGGCCCGTCGCTGGGCCCGTTCCGGTGCCATCAGCGTGCCCTGCAGGCTCAGTTTCAGCCGGCTTTTGGGCGGCAGTGCCTGGGTGCTTGCGCGGGCATCGTGGCGGCCGAACAAATGCAGGCGGGCCACTTCCACCTGTGTGCTGGCGCGAGGCGGCTTGTTGCGGGTTTCCGTCACCGGCCGCTGGTATTGCACCCGCGCCGGTGCCAGGGCATCCAGCCAGCGCCACAGGCTGAACAGCAGGGCCAGCAGCAGCAGCCCGTTGATCAGGTAGGCCCGTTGCCGGGGAGTGAGGTTGAAACTGGCCAGTGGCAGTGTGTTCATGGTTCGGGGCGGTATTCCAGGCTGCTGGGCGTTATTGTGCGCGCAAGGCCCGTAACAGGCAAACCCGGTCAGTCATGGCTGCGTTTCGGGCCGCGGGAGCGACCACGGCCGCCGCCTCGCTTGCCGCCACGACGGGGCGGGCCGCTGCGGGGCTTTTCCGGGGGCGGGCGTTTGAGTTCAGCCAGCATGGCGTCTTCGATGGGCTGTACTTCCAGCGCATGGCCCAGGCGTTCCTCGATATCCGGCAGGATGAAGGCGTAATCCTCGCAGGCAAAACTGATGGCCACCCCTTCGGCACCCAGGCGGCCGGTACGGCCAATGCGGTGGATGTAGTCTTCCACATCGTTGGGCAGGTCGTAGTTGAACACATGGCTGACATCGGGAATGTGCAGGCCACGGGCGGCCACGTCGGTGGCCACCATGATGTCCAGTTCGCCGTCAGCGAAACGCTTGAGCATGCTCTGGCGCTTTTTCTGCGGGATGTCGCCGGAAAGCACGGCGGTCTTGAAGCCGTTGGCATCCAGCCAGCGCTTGAGCAGGTTGGCCACCCGCTTGGTGTTGACGAAGACGATGCTGCGGAAGGCCTGGGTTTCGCGCAACAGCCCCACCAGCAGGGCGATTTTCTCGTCCATGGCCGGGTAGTAGACCATCTGGCGAATCTGTTCCGGTGGCTGGTCCAGTTCGCCGGTCTGGATCAGTTCCGGCTCGTTCATGTGCTCGTAGGCCAGCTCGGTCACCCGGTAGCCCAGGGTGGCGGAAAAAAGCATGCTCTGGCGCTGTTCCGGTGGCGGCAGGCGGCGCAGCATGTAGCGGATATCCTTGATGAAGCCCAGGTCGAACATGCGGTCGGCCTCATCCAGTACCACCACTTCCATGTGCTTGAGCTTGTAGACCCCCTGCTTGAAATAGTCGATCAGCCGCCCCGGCGTGCCGATGAGGATGTCGCAGCCCTGTTCGATGGTGCTGCGCTGTTTCTCGTAGTCCACGCCGCCATAGGCCAGGGCCGCCTTCAGCGGCAGGTGGGGCAGGAGCTTTTCCAGATCACGGTGAATCTGGATCACCAGTTC
>JALWTZ010000171.1 GCA_026993285.1 Lysobacterales bacterium
TTCTTGCCTGAAAGGCTAATATTTATCAGTCATTTTGAATGACTGATGGATGCATAATATATAATGCATATATTTAACAGAAAATGGCCTATAAACTTCTGCAGTATAGGATATAATGCTGTATGAATAATCTCTCATCTAACACTTGGCATAAAGCGCGAGTGATAGCAAGTCGCTTTTGATACCATTGTTATACAGTATCTTCATCCACCACCTTGCATAGAAATCACAGGAACTAGAGTAGCTATTAATCCTGTGCCTGCTACTACAATAAATGAGAGAACAAAGCGTTTGTTTCCTAATATGGCCATGTTTTTTGGGAAATAATCAGATACTCCCTCATTTTCATAGATTTTCTCAAGGGCTTCATGGCACCGTATACAGATGCGCTTGCTATTTACTAGGGCAATAAGGGCGGCGCCACTTACGAATAAGACGCCAACCAAAAAAATACCAAAGATGGCTATAGAGCCTCTACCAGCTGCAATACTTGAAGCTTGTGCCCAATTTATAAACATAACCAGAATATTGAACAGCACTGCACTTATTACAAACACTGTGTCAGATTTCGAGCTTCTATCAAGCTCATATACTAGGTAGTCATGAACCTTCTCAATCATTTTCTTTTTCCGTATGTTGTGCTAACCGGCTGCCGAAGGAGCGCTAGCGACTGAGGCAGTCCGAGTTAAGTGCCTTGTTCGGCTCTTTTTCTTTCCTGCCATACCGCAGGATTTCTCCGCTGATGAAGAACAGCTATAACAACAACATCCATATTATTGTTTATGAAGTAAATCGAATAAGGAAACCTATTGCAAAGAGCTCAACGAACATCACCCATAACTTCCATGTATAAGCTTTGATGTTCCTCAATTTTTCGTAGCTTCGATCCGATCTCTTCAATGAAGGCGCTTCCTAGACCAGCCTGTTTCTCTTCGTACCACTCATATGCAGATCTAACGTCTTCTTCTGCTTCCTTTCTGACAATAAGCATCTTGATTTCACTTTAATATTCTTTTCTTTACATCCTCCCAAGGCGATCCTTCGTTTGGATTGGCGTGGTACGCTTCCAGGCGTTTTTCCAACTCTTTCTTATGCCACTCGGGTATCTCTACCGCTTCCGGCATGTCAACGATTGAATCCCATATGTCCTCTACAAGCTGGATACGCTGCTGAATCGGCATCTTTGCAATTTCTGAAGCTGTTATTGATTTCATTTCAATTTCTCCGGATTGAACGTAGTTGTCTTCCTAGCCGAACGCTCCGGTTCAGCGGCGGCGGGACGCCGACCGCTGGAACCGATTGTTAGCGCTTATTGCTTGCTGGCCTTATTGTGTATTGAGCAAAGTGCTTCCATGTACCATCTTCTTGCTTTGATTCAATCACCAATTGCCATGATCTCCCGACCACATCGTAGATCAAAGTGTCACGAAAAGGTCTTTCCTCGTATGGCACGATGAAACGAATCATGCTTTGCGTTACCGTTCCTGTGCCGTGAGGGATTGAGAACTTCGCTCCGAAGCTGTCCATCCAATGGGCGATGATTGCACCACTTTCGTCGTCATACCCAATAAACACACGGGCTTCATACTCGGGGACAGATGCCGTATCCTTCATATGGAGTTCAGTGAAGGTGCCCGCCAGCGTAGGTTTGGCTACCATGTCATAGACAACGGGCTTTCCCATCACATCACCTTTCATGGTCCAATTTCCGTCTAGCAATTGGAGCAATCTTGGGCGTTGATCGGCCTGCGCGGCAACGGGTGGGGAAAGCGCGCACCCAAATAACATCGTCAGGGCTAGTGGTGCGAGTATCAATCTCATTCTGGAACCCTCCTGAGCGCTAACGACCAAGCTGTGCGGCGCAAACGGAGCGTAGCGTAGTTTGCGTCCGAACGAGCGCCTTGTTAGATTTCATTTGGAGCGGCTCACCGGGAAATTCCAACGATATCTTTGACATTCTTTTGCTTGATTGTGTAATAAAATCATATCCACACCCGCAGCCGCCAACATTTCAAGCTCAAGAAGCATTTTTAGGAACTCCCTGTACTCCACCAGCTTATTGATGTCTGGAGCAACATTTCCATCGCCCTCAGAATAATGAGTGTAGTAGTTTCGAGCTTTTACTATGGATCGAACTTTACTCTTCCAATCTGGTACATACAACCTAAATACGTCTTCGTGACTAGAGGACATCATTTTTAGTCGTTTAGAGAGAGAAAGTTCGTTAAAAAATTCCAGCCTTTGTTTATATGCCTGTTTTACATCCTTATTAAGTTCAGGCGGTATAGCCGAATCAAGGGCAGGTAAAGCTTTTTCCTGAAAATCATCGATAGGTATATATGTTCCGCCATATCTCCTTCGGTGGAAGACTTCCGCTGCCTGCGCAAGTGACAAGAAAGTTGATTCTATGTATTTGTTCGTTCCGTATAGTGAAGAGAAATATAGCGACCTCGATGGGGATATCTCAGCTGCTACTGCTGCCCATGTTTTGAGTATGTCGTGAAAGTTATCTTTGATCGCTGCGTAGGGAATTAATATATCAAGCGGATGAGGCAATCTATCTGATTGTGGTTTTTGAACCGAAGAGAAGTACACATGTAGATGAGGCGGTATTTTTGTGCCGTCTTCTCTCGTTTCGATATCATAATCTCCTACAAGGGTCACCTCTTGGGGTTGGTTGTATTCGAGAACGCAGATTGAGAAGAACTGAATCAGTTCATTTAATTTTTCTAAATAGTAGCCTAGCGACTCAGGGGCATCCTTTTTAAGCGTGACCCATACGATTTCCTTAAATTCAATTTGCTCAGTTAGCGGCCCTCCAAAAGGGACTTTATCGGTACTGAAACCAAATTCTATGCTCAGACCTTTTGAGTACTCAAACCTGAAAGGTTTTTTTGCCTTATACTTAATCGTAAATGATCGAAAATCACCTTCCTCGTGTTCTACCGACACCCCAGACTCAAAGAACCAACGTTGTAACCCCGGCCATTTTAAACACAATTCACTGAAAGCATTTTCAACCTTTTCCTGGGGTACTAGCCCTCCAACTAACACATAGTTTACTAAGATAACTCTTTTCTCTATGCCGCTGCTTGACCATGATGTATTTAGATCAAAGCACTTAAGAAGCGTAATTAGCTTTCCATCTGTTGTACGGCCATGTAACACTTCATATTCTCTCGATTCCGATTTTGAGAATGGAAGATGCCCAGTATTATTTATCGTAAGTATCAGCTTTGCCGCGTCTTCGTCAGCAATCAATCTTCCAGCAAGTTGAGTGTCTGGGTCGTCAGGCACCCACCAAAAGCCTTCGAATTCAGGTAAATTGTGCATGTATGAAATCTAACAGTCCAATAGACTGCACGCACTGGTTAGCACAATAGACTGCGCGCTACCTATTGTGCTAACCAGTGCGTTTGTGCGGATCGGGTTCTTGTCCATGCTTACACCCTGAATGCCTGTGGCTATTGGGCAACAGCTTACACAAAATGCAGTTCCTTTGCATGGTGTCGCGGGTTTATCCCCAGGGGCTGTTGCCGGCTTGCGGGCGGGTGAGCCACCAGGCCTGGTGGATGCGGGGGTTGCGGCGGTAGTCTTCGGGCAGGGTTTTTCGGCTGATGTCTTCCGGTTGCCAATGGGCCAGTGCGGGTTCATCCAGCTTGAAGCGGCGCAGGTTGTTGGAGAACAACAGTTTGCCGCCGGGTTTGAGCAGGCGGCGGATATAGCCGATGAGTTCCACATGGTCGCGCTGGATGTCCAGGGTGCGGTGCATGCGGCTGGAGGTGGAGAAACTGGGCGGGTCGAGGAATACCAGGTCGTAGCGTTGGCCATCGCCGCCCTGTTCCAGCCATTGCAGGCAGTCAGCATGTATCAGCCGGTGTTGCTGGCGGTCATCAAAGCCGTTGCGTGCGAGGTTGCGGCTGGCCCAGTCCAGATAGGTGCGGGAGAGGTCCACGGTGGTGGTGGAGGCCGCGCCGCCGGCGGCCATGTGGACGCTGGCGGTGCCGGTATAGGCAAAGAGATTGAGGCAGTGCCGGTCTTGCGCGGATTTCCGCAGCAGGGCGCGGGTGATGCGGTGGTCGAGAAACAGCCCGGTATCCAGATAGTCGTCGAAGTTGACTTCGAATTGCAGGCCGTCTTCTTCCACCCAATGGCTCTGGCCCTTTTCCGCCAGTTTTTCGTACTGGGCCTTGCCCTTTTGACGCTGACGGAGCTTGAAGTGCAGGTGATCTTGTTCCAGTTGCAGCACTTCGGCAATGACCGCCAGCCCGGCTTCGCGCCGGGCCTGGGTTTTTTCTTCCGGGATGTTGGCCGGGGCCTGATATTCCTGCACCACCACATGCAGGCCGTCATCCATCGTGTGGTAGAGGTCCACGGCCAGGGCGAATTCCGGCAGGTCGGCGTCATAGAGCCGCCAGGCCTGTACCCCGGCCCTTCTGGCCCAGCGGCCCAGTTGTTTGTGGTTCTTGCGCAGGCGGTTGGCCAGCATGTCCCGTTGGGCGAGGCTGACCCAGGCCCGCGGGCTCATGGGGCGCGGAGGACTTCCAGACCGCCCATGTAGGGGCGCAGTACTTCCGGCACCACCACCGAGCCGTCGGCCTGCTGGTAGTTTTCCAGCACGGCCACCAGCGTGCGGCCCACGGCCAGGCCGGAGCCGTTGAGGGTGTGCAGCAGTTCCGGCTTGCCGGTTTCCGGGTTGCGCCAGCGGGCCTTCATCCGCCGGGCCTGGAAGTCGGCGGTGTTGCTGCAGGAGGAGATTTCCCGATAGCAGTTTTGCGCCGGCAGCCAGACTTCCAGGTCGTAGGTCTTGGCGGCGGAAAAGCCCATGTCGCCGGTACAGAGGGTGAGCACGCGGTAGGGCAGCCCCAGTTTCTGCAGCACGGTTTCGGCGTGGCCGGTCAGGGCTTCCAGGGCCTGCCAGGAATCTTCCGGCTTGACGATCTGCACCAGTTCCACCTTTTCAAACTGGTGCTGGCGGATCATGCCGCGCACATCCTTGCCATAGCTGCCGGCTTCACGGCGGAAGCAGGGGGTGTGGCCGGTGATTTTCAGCGGCAGGCTGTCGGCATCGAGTATTTCTCCGCGCACGATATTGGTCAGCGGCACTTCCGCAGTGGGGATGAGGTAGCGCGGTGGCTCATCGGTAGTGGCGAAGGCATCGTCACCGAACTTGGGCAGCTGGCCGGTGCCGGTCATGGTTTCCGGGTTGACCAGAAAGGGCGGGATGACCTCGGTGTAGCCGTGTTCTTCCGTATGCAGGTCCAGCATGAACTGGGCCAGGGCGCGATGCAGCCGGGCCAGCGGCCCCTTGAGCAGGGTGAAGCGGCTGCCGGCCAGCTTGGCGGCGGTTTCGCTGTCCAGCCCGCCCAGGGCCTGGCCCAGGTCCACATGGTCGCGGGGTTCGAAGTCGAAGGCAGGCACCTCGCCCCAGCGGCGGATTTCCACATTGTCGTTTTCGTCCCTGCCTTCCGGCACGGATTCATGCGGCAGGTTGGGTACGCCCAGCAGGTAGTCGTCCAGCTGCTGCTTCAGTTCGGCCAGTGCCCGTTCGTTGGCCTTGAGTTGTTCGGAAAAGCGACCCACTTCCGCCATGATGGCCGAGGCATCTTCCCCGCGGGCCTTGGCCTGGCCGATTTCTTTGGATTTACGGTTGCGCTCGGCCTGCAACTGTTCGGTTTCCACCTGCAGGGCCTTGCGTTTTTCTTCCATTTCCTGAAGCCAGGCCACATCCAGGTCAAAGCCCCGGCGCTTGAGTTTTTCGGCGGTAGCGTGCAGGTCCTTGCGGATCAGTTGCGGGTCGAGCATGGGGAGAATACTCCGGTCAGATGAAAAAACGGCCGACTATTGTACCGGCCCAGGTGCCGGCAATACAGCCCGACAGGCTCAGGCTCATGTACAGGCCGGCGCGCAGCCATTCGCCGTTTTGCAGCATGAGCACATTTTCCAGCGAGAAAGTGGAAAAGGTGGTGAAGGCGCCGAGAAAGCCCACCACCACGGCCATGCGCCAGGCGGCGTCCACTTCCGAGCGTTGCACGATGAGCACAAAGGCCAGGCCGATCAGCAGCGAGCCGAGCACATTGGCCGCCATTGTGCCCCAGGGGAAATCCCGTGGCAGCCACAGGTGGACCAGATGGCCGGTCCAGAAGCGCCCCAGCGCGCCCAGCGCCCCACCGAGGGCAATCCAGAACCAATGAGACCATGGCATCATGCGGGTTTCTCCCTTTCGTGCGGGTGTTCGCCACAGGCCTGTGCCCGTGCCTGGCGGAATTGTTGCAGTTTTTCCGCGATGCGCTGCTCCAGCCCACGCGCCGGTGGCTGGTAGAACACGGTTTCACCCAGCGCCTCGGGAAAACAGCGCTGCGAGGGGGCAAAGCCCTGTGGAAAATCGTGGTCGTACTGGTAGGCCTTGCCATAGTCCAGTGCTTTCATCAGTTGGGTGGGCGCGTTGCGCAGGGCCAACGGCACTTCCAGCGAACCGGTCTCCTTCACGGTTTTCATCGCCGCTTTCCAGGCGGTGTAGACGGCGTTGCTGCGCGGCGCGCAGGCCAGATACACCAGCGCCTGGGCGATGGCCAGCTCACCCTCGGGGCTACCCAGGCGTTCCTGTACTTCCCAGGCATTCAGCGCCAGTTGCAGGGCGCGCGGGTCGGCGTTGCCCACATCTTCCGAGGCCATGCGCACCACCCGGCGGGCTACATACAGCGGGTCGCAGCCACCATCAAGCATGCGGGCGAACCAGTAGAGGGCGGCATCCGGGTTGGAGTTGCGTACCGACTTGTGCAGGGCGGAAATCTGGTCGTAGAAGGCCTCGCCGCCCTTATCGAAACGGCGCCAGCCCTCGCCGATGATCTGGCGCACGGTGTCCACATCCAGCAGCCCCTGTTCCCCGGCCAGGTCTGCGGCCATTTCCAGGCTGTTGAGCGCCCGGCGCACATCGCCATCGGCGGCCTGGGCCAGCAGTTGCAGAGCCTGGTTTTCAGCCCGCAGTTGCAAGTGACCCAGCCCGTGTTCCTGATCTTCCAGCGCCTGTTGCAGCCGCCGGAGAATGTCGGCTTCATCCACCGGCTGCAGCA
>JALWTZ010000172.1:0-1072 GCA_026993285.1 Lysobacterales bacterium
ATTCCATATCTGCTGATGTCAACGTGATACCCGGTTCCCAACAGGACATGGTCAACCCGCAAAGTTGATCCATCGCTCAACTGCAACTCGGCCTCATCGCCCTTCATCCGGCTGCTGAGGGTGCTGACACCGGTGGACAGCTGCACCCCGCCAAAACGCGGGACAAGCCAGCCACTGGCGGCGGGAAGCAGGCAACGGCTGCTGATCGTGTCCTGCATGTCTGCGGGCAGGCGTCTATAGAGGTCCGGGGCTTCAATCAGCCAGTTGAGATGGACCGGGCCCACTTCAGAGGGCGGAGTGAGGTATTTTTTCAAGGCCAGCATCAGGTTTCGGGATTTCGTGGCTTTTGTCTCATTTTGTCCCAGCCAGTGAATGTCCCCCCGGGTGATGAGAGTAACGTCTGCACCGGCCTCGCTCAACAAGGCGGCGGATTCGCACGCGCTCTGGCCTCTGCCGATGACGGCAACGCGGCGGCCTGTAAAGGAGGAAAACTCTGTATGATCCGCCGTATGGCTAAGCACTTCTGCCGGAAGGTCTTTAAATTCCGGCGGAGTTACATCCTGATTTGCCAGCCCCATGGCCAGAATAACACGCCGGGTTACAAGTTTTTCGCCATCGTTCATAATAAGACGAAAACCGCCCTGAGCCTTTTCAATGCGCACAATCTGTCTGTGATCAAGATCAGGGACGGCCTGTTGCTGGAACCACAGGCCGTAATCGACAAATTCTTTCTGGGTGAACTGGTCCCGGGGTTTGATGCCACTTATTCTGGCATAGGTATTCAGGGAAAACCGGTTACCGGCATCGGCAATATCCGAACCGCGCCAGGGCGACCGCATGATCATGTCTTTGGGCATATTTTCCTGCCAGAACGACATCGGGCGGCCAAATGTCCGGGTCTCAATACGGGCCGAGCGCAGATGCGCCGAGACAGCAAGACCATAGGGACCTGCTCCAATGACGGCTGCCTCACAATCCGTCCGTTGGTCAACTCTCGAAAAAACCCGGGTTTTGGCTTTTGCTGGCGGGTGAATGGTGCCCGGCACCACGCGTTTCACTATTGTCATGTCTG
>JALWTZ010000172.1:1082-1711 GCA_026993285.1 Lysobacterales bacterium
CCTTTAAAAGATTGTTGAACGAAACCCCAGCCTGCGCCACGCCAGGATGACCATTGCGGTGCCGCTGATTGTGAATGTGGCTGTTGTGGAAATAGCAGCCCCCTCAATCCCGTATGCCGGGATCAGAACGATACTGAGAACCAGATTGAGAATGGCGGATATCGCCAGCACTGCGATGCTGATGTTCTGATGACCGGTCATGGCGAGCAGATAATGAACGGGACCGATGGCGGCCTTAACGAGAATGCCAATAATCAGCATAACAAGAACCGTATAGCCTGCGGTATAACCGCTGCCGAAAAGGGACAGCAGCGGCCCGCCGATGACAAACAGCACAAGAGCGCCTGCCACTGTTGGAATAAACGACCAGCGGGTCATTTTGCGGGCAAAAGCAGCAAGACCTTTTCTATCGCCGCGGCTGTTGAATTCAGAATATTTCGGGATGGCAAGAGAGGCCACACCAAACGGGATATACCCTAGCAAGGAGCATATGCGTGCGGCCACGAAATAGATGCCGACCGCTTCCGGGCTGACAAAATACCCCAGTATCAGCACGTCCAGACTGGTTGTGATTAAATAGAAAACTTCAATAAGAAGAAAGGGCAAGGAGGGCTCGAGCCCGGGGGCAG
>JALWTZ010000173.1 GCA_026993285.1 Lysobacterales bacterium
CCCCGCTGGACGGGCTGGACTTCTTCGCCGGCTATGCGAGAAACTTCGCCGCCATCAAGGATGAAGTGCTGGAGCGTGATGCTTCCACGCTGGAAGATGTGGCACCGGAGACGGCCGACAACCTGGACCTGGGCCTGCGCTATGTCAGCCGCCGGTTGCAGGCCAGCCTGACCGGGTACAGGATCGATTTCAGTAACCGGCTGACCTTCATTGCCCCGGATTCCCCGGCGGGCATCGATTATCTCATCGGCACCAATGGCCGCTATGTCAACACCGGCGGCATCCGCTCCCACGGCCTCGAGGCGGCGCTGACCTGGCGGATGGGCGAAGACTGGCAGCTGTACGCGTCCTTTACCCGCAACCACTCCACCTATGCCGGTGGCAGCGTGGATTTCCCCGCGGGCAATGGGGTTTTTGGCGCGGTGGAACGGATGACCGTGCTCTCGCTGGACTGGAACCCGGAGCGCTACTTGGCCGGCATTTCCGGCAAATGGGTGGGCGAGCGCTGGCTGGATGCGGCCAATACGCAGCGCATCCCGGCTTATCTGCTGGTGGATCTCTATGCCGGCCTGCGCCTGGGCAGCTGGCGGTCTGTCGAGGATATAGCCCTGAAACTGACCGTCAACAACGCCTTTGACGAGCGTTATCTCGGCGGGGTTGCTGGGCAGGCCGCCTGGCTGGGAGCCGCGCGCACGGCTGCCCTGAGTCTGCAATTCAGCTTCTAGGCTGCAACAGGGGCGCATCAGTTGATCTGGATCAAGCCCATTCGGGCCGGTATTGATTTCGGTTAATGGCGCCTGCCCCGGCCCGGCGTATAGTGGATGCGAACCACAAAGGAGACGGGAGTTGCCCATGCATGTTTCCCTGGCTGTTACCGGTGCCGGTGGCGCCGGTGTAATTACCGCGGGCCAGCTGTTGCTGGACCTTCTGGGCGCGCATGGTCTGTACGGGCTGATGCGCCGTTCCTACGGGCCGCAGATTCGTGGCGGCGAGGCAGCGGCACTGCTGCGGGTGGCGGACCATCCGGTCCACTGCATGGACGACCGCTTCCAGCTCATGATCGCGCTGGACTGGAAAAATGTGGACCGCTTCGTGGATGAGATTCCACTGGGTGCCGGCAGCCTGCTGCTGTACGAGGAAAGCGCCGGCCCGGTACCTGCCGAGCTGGAGCGGGAAGGCGTACAGGCCCTGCCCGTACCCATGAAAGCCCTGGCCGCACAGGAAAAGGGTGGCCGGATGAACTCGGTGGCGCTGGGTCTGGCGGCCCGCCTGCTCAACCTCAGGCCGGAACACGCGGCGGCGCTGCTGGACAAGCGCCTGCGGCGCAAGGGCGAAGCAGCGGTACGGGTGGCGCAGGCCAACTTCGAGGCCGGCTATCACTGGGAAGGCCTGCCGGAACCTGTCTTCCGTGCTTCGGCCACGGTCACCCCTCCGGACTGGACACTGACCGGCAATGAAGGCTGTGGCCTGGGTGCCCTGCGAGCCGGTGTGCGTTTCGTGGCCGCCTATCCCATCACCCCGGCCAGCGACATGCTGGAATGGCTTTCCCCGCGCATTGAACAGTTGAATGGCGCGCTGATCCAGGCCGAGGATGAACTGGCCTCCATCAACATGGCCATTGGCGCTTCCTGGGGGGGCGTACCGGCCATGACCGCCACCTCCGGCCCGGGGCTGAGCCTGATGCTGGAAGGCATCGGCCTGGCCGTGG
>JALWTZ010000174.1 GCA_026993285.1 Lysobacterales bacterium
CGGTACTGGACGACAGCCAGTTCACTTCCGACAGCCGGCTCATAGGCCGATCGGTCTGGAACCGGCGATGGCTGTTGATCATACCGGCGGGCAACCTGCTGTTTGACCCCAATGAAGGTCTGGACACTTTCATCAACGGCGCGGTGATACCGGGCACCAACGGCCAGCGGGATGGCAACGGGGTGCGCGACATCAAGCTCTTCTTCAAGACCTACGCATACTCGGGGAACTGATCATGAACAGGAACATTCAACACCCCATGACTCGCGTGCTCGGCCTGCTGGCCCTGCTCTGGCTGGGACTGCCGACGGCACAGGCCCGGGTGGCCATGCCCGACCATGTCTTCTACGGCGTGGCCACCTGGTTTGGCGACCCGGTGGCCGAAGGCACGGAGATCACCTTCGTGCTCGATGGCCAGTCAGCCACCAACGCCCGCTATACCATCGGGCAGGACCCGGGGCTGAACGGCCTCTACGCCCTGCGCATCCCCATGGATGCCGAAGACCCGCGCCTGCCCGGGCGGGTCAGGCCCGGTGAAACCGGCAACATCTACATCAACGGCAATCTGGTGGCCCAGGTTACCGTGGGGGATTATGGCCAGGTCACCCGTCTGGATATCGACCCGGTCAACCTCACCGGTTCCGTGCCCACGCTGGCCATCGGTAACACCTCGGTACTGGAAGGCGACAGCGGCATCAGCCAGATGGTGTTCACCGTCAACATGAATGTGGCCGCCAGCACGGATGTGACCGTCAAATGGGAAACCCAGGCCTACAGTGGCGCGGATGCCGCCACCGGTGCCGCCCAGTGCGCCACGGAAGTGGATTACGAGAATGCCAGTGGCGTGCTCACCCTGCCGCAGGGTACGACCAGTGCCGCCATCAGCATCAACATCTGTGGCGATACCCTGATCGAGGCCAGTGAAATCCTGCAGGTGAAACTCTCCGGCCCCACCGGTGCCATCATCCAGTTCGATACCGCCGACGGCACCATCATCAACGACGACGGCCAGCCGGATGTGCGCGTCTACGACCGGGTGGCCTATGAACCGGCCAGCGGCAGCCAGACCGAACTGATGGAAGTGGTGCTCAGCCGCCCCTACACCCTGCCGGTGAGCGTGGATTACAGCACCCAGGATGTATCCGCCAGCGCGGGCACGGACTACCAGGCCGCCAGCGGCACGGTCACCATCCCGGCCGGCCAGACCCGGGCCACCATCAGCCTGAACCTGCTGGCGGACGGTAGCTCCGAAGGGCCGGAAGTGCTGCAGGTCAACCTGAGCAATGTGCAGAACGGCATTCTCAAGGACGCCACCGGGGTGATGATCATCCTCGACTCCGGCCAGCGGCCGGAAACCCGCCTGCAGCAGGAAAACCGGAACGGGGTGAACAATGTGGTGGGCCTGGCCCGGCCCGCCGCCCTGGCCCTGAGCCCGGACGGCCAGCACCTCTATGTCACCACCCTGGTGGACCTGTCGGTGGTCTGGTTCGATGTGGATGGCGACAATGGCACGCTGACTTTCAATGGCATGGTGGACAACAACACCACCGGGGTGGAAAACGCCGCCCTGGACGGTTCCTGGTCCATCGTCATCAGCAATGACGGCAATCATGTCTATGTGGGGGCGCAGAACGATGCCGCCATTTCCCACTTCAGCCGCAACAGTGCCGACGGCAGCCTCAGCTATGTGGAACGGGTGGACAG
>JALWTZ010000175.1 GCA_026993285.1 Lysobacterales bacterium
GCGCCGGAAGGCATGCACGATGACACCGTCATTGCCCTGGCGCTGGCCTGGCACGGTGCGCAATTCAACCAGACCGTGCCCGACTACAGCCGGGGCGGCATCCACAGCGACTACAGGACAGCGATATGAAGATTCCATTTTTCAACCGGGAAAAACCCGCCCAACTGGCGGCCAACAAGCAGCCGCTCTATCAGGAGAAGGCCGTCACCATCTTCGACTGGATGCTCAACCTGCCGGACCCGGACGAGGTGCTGCGCCGGGCCGGGCGCTCGCGCAAGGACCTCAAGGAGCTGGAGCGCGACGACGAGGTGATGCAGGCCATGGAAACCCGCCTCGATGCCCTGCTGGCTACCCCGTGGCGGCTGGAGCCGGGCGCAGGCCGCAACCACAAGCGGATGATGGCCGCCATCGCGCCGCACATGCACACCATCATCACCAGCGCGTGGCAGGCCGTGCCCTACGGCTACAGCGTGATGGAGGCCGTGTGGGAGCAGCGGGAAGGAGCCATCATGCCGGCCAGGATTGGCGAAAAGCCCTTCTGGTGGTTTAGGCCGCAGCAGGATGGCAGCCTGCGCTACTTCCCGGAAGACGGCAGGGGCGGAGCCAACGGCATCGAATGCGACCCGCGCAAGTTCTTTGTCACCCAGCGCCGGGCCACCTACATCAACCCCTACGGCGAGGCGCTGCTCTCCCGCCTGTACTTCCCGGTCAAGTGGCGCATCGACGGCTGGCGCTACTGGCTGGAGTTTTTGTCCACCTACGGCACGCCCATTGTCATTGGCAAGACGGTCAACTACCAGGCGTTTGTCGAGGCCATGCAGGCCCAGGGCGTGCGCTCGGTCATCGGCTGGCAGTCGTTGGGCGACAAGGACGAAATCCAGACCATCAACGCCTCCAGCCCCGGCGAGTTCGAGCGGGTGGAAAACGCCCTCATCCAGCGCATCCAGCGGTTGATACTGGGCCAGACGCTCACCAGCAACATTGGCGACAAGGGCAGCTACGCCGCCGCCAAGGTGCACAACGAAGTGCGCGACGACAAGCGCCGCTCGGACATTCGCCTGGTCACCCGCACCGTGCAGCAGATACTCGACCAGATTGCCGCCCTCAACGGCTGGCAGCCGGTCAAGTTCGTCATGGAGGACAACACCGGCCTGGAAAAAGACCGGGCCGAGCGCGACGAAAAGCTGGCGCCGGTGCTGGAAAAATCCGGCTTCCGCCTGACGCAAAACTACTTCCTCGACCGCTACGACCTGGAAGAAGAAGACATCGAGGCCACCCAGGCACCCGCGAGCGGCGCGGCCATGGCGGCGAAGCTGTCCGCCGGCCAGACCTTTACCCCGGCCCAGCAGGAAATCGAACGGCTGGCCGACAACACCCTGGCGCAGAGCCCGCAGCCGGTCGCGCCTGAAGTCATCCTGAATGCCATCCAGACGGCAGAGACCCCGCAGGAACTGGCGGAACTGCTGGCGGAACTGGCCGGGCCGAGTGAGCAGGTGGCGGAGCTGGTGGAGCGGGCGCTGTTTGCCGCCGATGTGATGGGCTACACCAACGCGGACAAGGGGCGCGTCTGATGCCCAGCTACCAGGAGGCGCTGGAATACGCCCGCAGCCGCAAGGTGGTGCTGCCGGCGGAATACTACGGCCTGAAATGGGCCAAGTACCGCGCCATGGGCTTTTCCATCGCAGGCATTGCC
>JALWTZ010000176.1 GCA_026993285.1 Lysobacterales bacterium
AGCGCAGGTGAACGGCGCCACGCTGCGGGGCCTGAACGCGCCAGCGGTTCTTGCCCAGTTTTTCCAGTTGCAGGGGCTGGCCGGCATCGTCCACGGCCTCCAGGCTTTCGATCTGGCGGGAGAATTCACGAACCAGGTAGGAGCCGGGTGTCCATACGGCCATGGTCCATTCGTGGCTGCCGGCGGGCAGTGTCACCCGGGTTTCAATGCGGATCTGCTGGTGGTCGCCGTCGCTCAGGTCCACATTGTGGTGGATGACCGCCGCCTGCAGGCTGCCCAGCCAGAGGGCCAGCAGGCCAGCCCAGGATTTCACAGGCTGCGGGCCTCGTAGCCTTCGTCGGCCAGCGCCTCCATCAGCACCTGTGCTTCCACCTCGCCCTGGACAATGGCTTCACCGGGGTCCAGATTGACTTCGGCGCTGTGCACGCCTTCGATGGCCTCCAGCGCCTTTTTCACCGCCGCCACGCAATGGCCGCAACTCATGCCGTCCACTTTCAGATGTATGGTTTTCATGGCTGTTCTCCTATCTGGTATTTCAGTCGCAGGCTGTTGCCGAGCACGAACAGGCTGGAAGCGCCCATGGCCGCGCCGGCCAGCATGGGGTTGAGCAGCCAGCCGGTGATGGGGTAGAAAACACCGGCGGCCACGGGTATCAGTACCACATTATAGATGAAGGCCCAGAACAGGTTGCCGCGTATGGATTTCAGGGTGGCGTCGCTGGCCGCAATGGCGCTGGCCAGACCGCCGAGACCGGGTCGCATCAGCACCACATCGGCTGATTCCACCGCGATGTCGGTACCGCCGCCCATGGCGATGCCCACATCGGCTTCCGCCAGCGCGGGCGCGTCGTTGATGCCGTCACCCACGAAGGCCACCAGGCCCGCCTGCTGCTGGCGGTATTGCGCCACGATGGCGGCCTTGTCGCCCGGCAATACTTCCGCGTGCACTTCATCCACGCCCAGTTGTTCGGCCACGTGACGGGCGGTGACCGGCTGGTCGCCGGTGACCATGACCACCCGCACGCCCCGCTGGCGCATGGCGGCCACCACGCGGGCGGCTTCTTCCCGTGGCGGGTCGGCGATGGCCAGCAGGGCACGGGCCTGTTGTTCATCCGCCAGCCAGACCACGGTGTGGCCGGCGGCGGCCAGGCGCTCGGCTTCCGGGGCCAACGGGCCACGGTCCCGGCCCAGTTCTTCCATCAGCCGGGCATTGCCCAGCCACCAGTGCCGCCCTTCCACCACACCACTCACACCCCGGCCCGGGTGGTTCTCGAATTGCTGCACGGCGGCGGGCGTGATGCCGTGCCGTTCCGCCGCCGCCAGCACGGCCTGGGCCAGCGGATGGTTGCTGCCGGCCTCCAGCGCGGCGGCAACGGCCAGCATGGCCGGGCGGTCCTCGGCCACCCATTCCACCAGTTGCGGCCGGCCCTGGGTGAGGGTGCCGGTCTTGTCCATCAGCAGGGTGCGCACCTGTGACAGATGTTCCAGCGCCTCGCCATTACGAAACAGCACGCCCAGTTCGGCGGCACGGCCGGTGCCCACCAGTATGGCCGCCGGCGTGGCCAGGCCCATGGCACAGGGGCAGGCGATGACCAGCACGGCAACCGCGGCCACCAGCGCGTGGTTGAGCGCCGGCTCCGGCCCCCAGAGCAGCCAGGCCATGAAGGTCAGCACGGCGATGA
>JALWTZ010000177.1 GCA_026993285.1 Lysobacterales bacterium
TCAGCCGCAGGCTTTGGGCCAGCGCAAGCGCGGCCTGACGATAGCGGGGGAACAGGCTTTCCGGGCTGGCAGCCACCAGCAGTACCGCACCCTGGCCCTGGGTGTTCAACATCAGCATGATGGCCTTGTAGGCCTGCCCCTTGTCCGAATAGCTGAATTCATTGAATACCGCACCTTCTACCATGCGGCTTTCGCCCAGTGGTTGCAGCCGGGTGCCCTTGAATTCCATGGGGCCATTCATCTGTTGAGCCATTTGCTCCACATTGCCCTGGCCCAGTTGCAGGATGATGCCGTGATCTCCTGTTTCGGCCACACCGCCAAGCACGGCCACAAATTCGCCTTGCGGATTGCTGGGCGACAGCATGCCGTAGAGTGGGTCGGGCAGGGAAAAACCCACCCCATGCTGGGGAAACTCGATCCAGCTGCCGGCCTCATAGCGTGTGTTGGCTTGTACAACCACTGCCTGTGCCCATGGGCCGAGCAACAACAGCCACAGCAGCCACGCGCATTGATCCTGCCAGCAGAAACGGTAGACTTTCCGGGGTTTTTCGGGGTTCACGGGGTTCCTCCTTGAAAGTGGCCAGGAATATAAGACAGATCTTTTGCCGGGATTGTCGCATAAATAACCACCTCGTGCCCGCAACAGATCCGTGCTGCAGCGTCATGCCCATGCACAGGATCATCCTGTTGCTGGGGCTTTGTCTCTGTGGATGGCTGTTGAGTTTCCCGCCAGAGAGCCAGGCGGAAACCACCAATAGCGTCATGGATGAAGCGGTCGAAGTGCTGCGTTATCCAGCCGAAGGCCAGAACATGTTGCTGATGGTACCTTCCGGTCATGGCTTGCCCGATGGCCTGCTGGCACTGGCCGAGGGCTTGTCTCAACAGGGTGTGGAAGTGTGGCTGGCGGATCCCTTCACGACCTGGCTGCTGCCTGCCGTGCCTTCCAGCCTGGAAGATATTCCGGTGCAAGCCTACGCCGACCTCATTGCCCGCGCCAAGGCTCATGCCGATGAACAAGACAAGGCACTCTATTTGTTTGCCTTTGATGAGGGGGTTGTACGGCTGTTGCAGGCAGCCCGCCTGTGGCAACAGCAACATCCCCAGGATCGTTTGGGTGGCGTGATGCTGCTTTCACCGGATTTGTACCGGCAAACCCCCAAGGCCGGCAGTCCTGCCCGTTTCCGGCCCATTGCCAGAGCCACCAACCTGCCGATATTCCTGATGCTGGCCGAGCGCTCAACCCTGACCCTGCGTATTGGGGAAAACATACGGGCACTGGAGGAGGGGGGCAGTGATGTGTATGTGCAGCGCCTGCCAGCGGTGCGTAACCGTTTCTTCTTCCGCCCGGACGCGACAGAAGCGGAAAAGGCCCTGGCCGCCCGGTTGCCGGCCATGATCCGGCAGGCCATGCGCTTGCTGCAAGCCTATGCCGTTGTTCGGGCCGCCGCGCCCCTGCCGGAAACGGCTACAGGAACCGCGGAAAAGACCACGGGAAAAATCCTGCCATACCGTGGTCGCCTGCAAGCCGAAGACTTCGAGCGTCGGGATCTGACCGGGCAGCTCCATCGCCTGCACGCCTATCGGGGGCAAGTGGTTTTAGTGAATTTCTGGGCCAGCTGGTGCCCGCCCTGCGTGCATGAAATGCCCTCCATGAACCGTTTGCAACAGCACTTCAC
>JALWTZ010000178.1 GCA_026993285.1 Lysobacterales bacterium
AGGATTTCATCATCCGCCTCCTCCGGTGGCAGATCCAGGTCGAAGCGCACGCTGTGGCGGGTGGTGCCGCTCTGGGCGCTGACGCTAATTTCATCCATGTCTTCCAGGGCATCCTGCTGGTTGCCATCCTCGTCTTCTTCCTGGCTGCGGTCCACGCCCACATACTCGGCGCGGGTGAACAGGCTTTCCAGGCGGAAGGCCAGCAGGCCACCCTTCTCATCCGGGGTTTCCACCCGCTTGCCCTTGTGCCGCCGCGGGCTGTGCAGATCCCGGCTGTCCTCGGTTTTTTCCCCGCTTTCCGGGTCGCCATCGCTCTGGCGCCGCAAACCAGGCGGCAGATCGGGGGCCGGGTAGAGGAACAGCGGCACCGGCCAGGGCGGTCGGGCGGTCCGGTCCAGCGCAAAATCCCCCTCCAGCTGTTCCAGCGCCTGGCGCAACAGCCGTTCGTTTTGCGCCTCCGCCGCCCGCAGTTTTTCCGGCTTCGGCCGCAAGTCGAGATGCGCCCGCAGCAGGGATTGCCAGAGTTGGGTCATACCCGGCAGCCTTGCCTGCAGGCGGCGGCTGGCCGCCAGGTTGTCGGCCAGCCAGTGGCCCCGGTGTTCGTAGACGGCTGCCAGGCCCGCCAGCCAGAGATAGAGGCGGGCATTGTGTTCGGGCTGAGGGAAAAAGGCGCTCTCCCCGGGCAGATAAAGCGCCTGCGGGGCCAGGGATGCCAGCGGCAGCCGTTCCCCGGTGCCGGCGATGCGTTCCATCAGCGTGCGCCGGCTGTGGTGCCTTTCCAGGCTGGCGGCACGCAGTTCCAGCCCCGGGTCGCCACCCAGGGCGCGAAACAGCATACCGGCGGTTTTTTTCATCTCGTCCAGTGTGACGGCCGCTTGCGGGTACTGGCGGCGGGCGGCCCGCACCACCCACTTGTGCCATTGCTGGCCAACCCATTCTTCCATCAGCGCCGCTCCTGAAAACAGCGGGCATCGCTGGCCTTCCAGCGCCCCAGCCCGTATTCCGCCTCCGGCACGGCGCAATCACCCGAGAGCATTTTCAGCAGGGGCTGCCGCCCGCGCGAGGCCTGGGCCCGTTCACAGGCCAGCACACAGGACTGGCACTGGGTACAGGTGAACTTGAGGCGCTTGCCATGGCGGGGATGGATGCGCATGGGGCAGGCATGGTCGCAGCTGGCATCGCAATCGCGGCACTGGCTGGCATGGCCGCGGTCGAAGCCCAGCACCATGGCTCGCGGATTGCCCATCCAGACCAGAGACTGAAACACGCCCACCGCGCAGGCATAACGGCAGAAGAAGTGCCGTGCCAGGGTGAATTCCAGCACAAACAGCCCGGTGGCCACGCCGATGAACAGGGCTTCGTTGCGGGTGAGCGAAGCACTGAACAAATGGCTCCAGACTCGTGCCGGTGGCAGCAGGTAGGTGAGCAGGGTGACGGCCCACAACAGGGCAAAGCCCAGAATGGCCACGGCCACCAGCCACCACCAGCGCCGGTCGGGGTGGATGACCGTGCCGTCGCTCTGCACTTCCGGCAGGCGCTTGTGTTCCCACAGGCCGGGCTTGCCACTGGCCCTGCGCATCAGCGCGTTGATGCTTTCCACCACGGAAAAGTGCGGGCACAGCCAGCCGCAATAGATGCGCCCGTAGCGCCAGACCAGCCAGAGTACCAG
>JALWTZ010000179.1 GCA_026993285.1 Lysobacterales bacterium
GTGGTCAGCAAATCCATCCAGATCTTCATGCTTCACCTCATCGGTACTTTGAATTCCATCCCGATTATGCCCGCCACGGACTGCGGTTCACTGATCTGGGTCAAGAAAGCGTTACGGGCTTTTCCCGCCTTCTTCTGATAGGATGGACGGCGCAAGGCTACTGATCATGTGGGCTTCCCTTCGAACAGCCAACCTCGCAATGACCGGCAAGTTCGCAATGGCTTGCCAGCACAAAGCATTCAATCGCAACATTTCAGGATTATTCATGAACATCGAAAAAGACAAGGTGGTGAAGTTTCACTACACCCTTACCAATGACGCCGGCGAAACCCTGGACAGTTCCGAAGGCCGTGAGCCGCTGCCCTATCTGCACGGCCACAATGGCATCATTCCGGGCTTGGAAAAAGAGCTGGAAGGCAAGCAGGTGGGCGACAAGCTGAAGGTCAGCGTGGCCCCGGCCGAAGCCTATGGCGAGATCAACCCGGAAATGGTCCAGATGGTGCCCCGCGAAGCCTTCTCCGGCGTGGACGATATCCAGCCGGGCATGCAGTTTCAGGCCCAGGCTCCGGATGGCAGCGTACAGGTCGTGGTGGTCAAGGATGTACAGCCCGAAGGCGTGCTGATCGATGCCAACCACCCGCTGGCCGGCCAGACCCTGCATTTTGATGTGGAAATCGCCGAAGTGCGCGATGCCACGGCGGAAGAACTGGAGCACGGCCACGTGCACTGAGGGCTGGATTGCCGCCCGTCTCAAAACCGCCTTCGGGCGGTTTTTTTGTGGCCCGTTTCAGATTTGTGATACGGTTTGCAGGCTTGGCTTGAGCCGGGACGATTTCCGCACTTCGATGGTTTGGGGAGAGGGAGTGCTGTTTTCAGTTGAACAGTGCTTTGAAGAAATGGAGCGAAATCAAGATGTTGAAAATAATTGTCATGATATTGGCCCTTGCCCTTGCTGGGCCGGCGCTGGCTGGAGCAGGTTTCTGGACGCCTTCCGGCCCCGAAGGCGGATATATCAATCAGGTAGTTGCGGACCCCGTGGCCGCCAATACCTACTACGCGGTGGGCAATGCCACGGTGTATTACTCTGCCGATGGGGCGGTGACCTGGAGTGAGCGTGCCGCCGGCCTCAGCGGCAATCTGGCACCCTATTCGCTTTCCATCCGGCCCGGCGTGGCGGGGCATTTGCTGCTGGGCGCGGGCAATCACCTGTTTGTGACCACCAATGGTGGACTGAGTTGGCAGGACAGCACACTGACATTACCGGATACGGAGCGGGTTACGGATACCGCGATTGCGGATGGGCAGCCGGATCGCTGGCTGGTGGGTGTTTATGGCAACAAGGTCTATATGACGGATGATGGTGGCCTGACATGGGCGCAGCGGGGCAGTGGATTTTTTGGTGACGAAATCGCCAGCGTGTTGATCGACCCCGCGGACAGCAATCATTTCTGGTTGGTCAGCTACGACACCGCCACGGCTGAAGCCAGGCTGTATGAAAGTACGGATGCCGGCTTGAACTGGGCCGATGTAAGCGCTCGTATTCCTTTTGCACTGGTAGTAGGTCATTACAGCGGTATCTACATGCATGACCTGCGTATTGGCAATACGGGGCGCATGTACCTGGTATCAATGTGTGATATTGCCCCGGGTCAGACGAAGTAT
>JALWTZ010000180.1 GCA_026993285.1 Lysobacterales bacterium
TTGCCGGGCTTCTGGCATTGGCTGCCCAGACAACGGCCTGGGCCGATTCCACCTCCACGCTGGTTTCCGTGGGAGGCACCATCACCAACATTGTTCACGCCGGTGATGGCAGCAACCGGCTGTTTATTACCACGCAGGGCGGGGTGGCCCATGTGCTGGACCTGGATGACGCCACGCCAGGCACGACGACATTTTTCGATCTCTCCGGGCTCAGCTACTTCATGTCTGGCAGCGAACGTGGCCTGCTGGGCCTGGCTTTCGACCCGGATTTTGCCAACAACCGCTATTTCTACATCTACTACAGCGCCACGGCCAGCTATGATCCGCCCGGCTCGGCCTGCGGCGTGCCCACGGCCAGTTTCAGCATTGACCATCAGAGCGTGATCTCGCGGGTACAGGTACAGGCCGGCGACCCGAACGCGGCGGACCTGGGCTCGGAAGTCTGCCTGCTCAATTTCGCCCAGCCCTACGGCAACCACAATGGTGGCCAGCTGGCCTTCGGGCCGGATGGCAAGCTCTACATCGCCAGCGGCGATGGCGGCAGTGGCGGCGACCCGGACAACAACGGGCAGAACAACAACACCCTGCTGGGCAAGCTCCTGCGGCTGGACCCGGCCCTGCCCGCGCCGCACATCCCCGCAGACAACCCGTTCGTGGGCCAGGCCAATACCCGCGCCGAAATCTGGGCCACCGGCCTGCGCAACCCCTGGCGCTTCAGTTTTGACCGGCAGACCGGCGACCTGTGGATTGCCGATGTGGGGCAAAACGCCTGGGAAGAGGTGAACCTGCAGCCGGCCAGCAGCAGCGGTGGCGAGAACTACGGCTGGGACTGCTATGAAGGCAATGCGACCTACGCCAGCAACCCCAATTATTGCCTACCCGACCCGGTCTTTCCCGTGCTGGATTATGACCACAGCAATGGCCGCTGCTCCATTACCGGTGGCTATGCCTATCGCGGCCCCGGCCTGCCGGCCTTTCAGGGAAAATACTTTTTCCTCGACCTGTGCAGCGCGGAAATCTGGATGGCACAACAGGACGACAATGGCAACTGGCAAATGCAGCCACGCACCACCGGCCCCGGCTACAGCACCACCTGGGGCGAGGACGAAGCCGGCAATCTCTATATCGGCAACGGGGCTGGCACGGTCTACCGCTACCATATAGAACCGCTTTTCAGCGACGGGTTCGAGAACCCCTGAAGCCCCACTCGAACCCCTGAGCCAAGGCTTCGGCAACAAAAAAGCCCCGGGCCAGGCCGGGGCTTTTGCATGCATCAATGGATGGCCTTCAGGCGTTGGCATCCGCCTCATCCATCAGGTCATGAATGGTGGAAGCCAGTTCCTTGGGATCGAACTTGGCCACATAACGGTCAGCCCCCACGCCCTTGCCCAGCGCCTGATTGGCATCGGCGGACAGGGAGGAATGCATGATTACCGGCAGTGCCTTGAGAATGGGGTGTTCCTTGATATTCTTGGTCAGCACATAGCCGTCCATTTCCGGCATTTCCACATCGGTGAGTACCGCGTTGACATAGTGGGTAATGGGCTTGCCGGAACGCTGCGCCTTGTCCGCCAATTCCTGCAGCTTTTCCCAGGCCTCGGCACCATTCTTGTTGGTGATATAGCCAATGCCCAGCCGCTCCAGGGTGTTGATCACCTGTTC
>JALWTZ010000181.1 GCA_026993285.1 Lysobacterales bacterium
ATAGACCTGCTGATCCACCCCGGTAACGGTGTGCCCCATGGCCTGGGCCAGTTGCGCCAGCCCGCCCATGAAGGTGCCGCAGGCGCCAAGGATCTGCAATTTCATGCCACCGGCCCGAACAGTACCGTGGAGAGGATGCTCAGGCTGAGATACAACAGGGCCACCAGCAGCAGGGAGGCGGTGCGGCCGATTTCCAGCGCCTTGCGCAGAATGTGGGCATCCACGCTGAAAGACCAGCCGAGAAACAGCAGGGACACCAGGCCGGTGAGCATGGAAGGCTGAATGTTCTGCTGCAGCATTTCCATGGCCTGGATGGAGATGGGCGCCAGTGCCAGGGTGAAGAACAGGGTGGCGCCCAGGGAAGCGGTGAAGGTTTGCAGGAACCGCTCCCCATGACCACGCCAGCGCAGCAACAGCCACAGGGCCACCGCGGTGAATACCAGCCCCAGGCTGGCCGAGCCCAGGCCTTCGCGCCAGCGGTCCACCCAGGCATTGATGGCCACATTCAGCCCCAGATACAGGCAGACCAGCATCCACAACACATCCTTGCGCGCGGGAAAGGCCTCCGGCCCCACCTTGAGCGTGACCAGGCGCAGAATCAGCACCGGCAACGATGGCATGGGGCTCAGCCCGCCTGCACCGCGTCCACGATGCGCTGGAAGATGGCGTCCACATCCCCCACGCCGGGAATGCGGTCCAGAACCCCTTTTTTCTCGAACAGCCCGGCCACCGGCGCGGTCTGCTCCTCGTAAACCTGCAGGCGCTTGCGGATGGTGGCCTCGTTGTCATCGGCCCGGCCTTCCTGTTCGGCCCGGCCGGCCAGCCGCTTGACGATCTCGTCGGCATCCACTTCCAGCAGCACGGCATGGTCGATCTGCTGATCCAGCTTTTGCAGCAGCGCATCCAGCATCTCCGCCTGCTTCAGGTTGCGGGGGAAGCCATCGAGAATAAAGCCCTGTTCCAGAGCGTCCGCCTGGCTGAGGCGCTCTTCCAGAATGCCC
This sequence comes from Lysobacterales bacterium, assembly GCA_026993285.1. Taxonomy (GTDB): domain Bacteria; phylum Pseudomonadota; class Gammaproteobacteria; order Xanthomonadales; family S139-57; genus S139-57. Next base: position 1,002 of record JALWTZ010000181.1, read on the forward strand.
AGCACCAGCTCGTCGGAAACCAGCTCCCCGCGCTCCATCACCGATTTGGCCTCCCGGCCCAGCGGGGTGTCGGCCGCCACGGCGGCACGCAGCATGTCGCCGGTGGAAATATGAATCAGGTTGAAACGCTCGACCAGACGCGCGGCCTGTGTGCCCTTGCCGGAACCCGGCGGGCCAAGCAGTACGATACGCATGTGCACATGCCTCTTTTGATAGGAAAATGCGCTTAAAGCTACCGGTAGCCCGAAGGCAAGTCAAGAAACCACCTGTACCATGTTAGCCCAAAGCAGTAATGTCCCCTTTGTCCAATTCTAAAATGTCCCCTTTTGTTTACAGGGGGGCACATGACAAAGGAGTCCATTACGATGAGTCAGCGGGAACTGGATCGAGCAGGTGCGCTCCCGTTATGCCGATTTCGGCCCCACCTTGGCTTGTGAGAAGTTGCTCGAGTTGCATCAGTACAAGCTCTCTGTGGAGACGCTACGTCAATGGATGATCGAAGCGGGTCTCTGGAAGCCCAGAGCGCGCAAGCGGGTAGGCATCCATCAGCGCCGAGTACGCAGGCCTTGCCGGGGTGAGCTGGTTCAGATCGATGGTTCCCCCCATGACTGGTTCGAGGGTCGGGGGCCTCGTTGCACACTCATTGTCT
>JALWTZ010000182.1 GCA_026993285.1 Lysobacterales bacterium
GCCACCAGCCCTGCCAGCACCAGTGAAGCCGAAGCGCGCAGGTCCGTGGCCATCAGCGGGGCGCCATACAACTTTTCTACCCCACGCACCATGGCGGTATTGCCGTTGAGGCGGATATCCGCGCCCAGACGCATCAGCTCCTGCACATGCATGAAACGGTTTTCAAAAACATTTTCCACCACCTGTGCCGCGCCTTCCGCGATGGCATTCAGGGCGGTGAACTGTGCCTGCATGTCGGTAGGAAAAGCTGGAAAGGGCGCGGTAGCAATATCCACCGCCCTGGGTCGACGGCCATGCATGTTCAGTTCGATGAAATCTTCGCCAATCTCCAGTTCAGCGCCTGCCTCATGCAATTTGCCAAGCACGGCTTCCAGCGTATCGGGGCGCGTGGCATTTACCCGCACGCGCCCGCCGGTCATTGCACCGGCGACCAGAAAGGTACCAGTTTCGATACGGTCAGGCAGTACGGCATATTCGGTACCGTACAGCTGCTCGACACCTTCAATGACAATGGTGGAAGTACCGGCCCCTTCAATATGCGCGCCCATGGATTGCAGAAAGTGGGCCAGATCCACCACCTCCGGCTCCATGGCAGCATTCTCGATCACGGTTGTACCCTGCGCCAATACCGCGGCCATCATCAGGTTTTCCGTTCCGGTAACCGTAACGGTATCCAGCACAATGCGTGCACCCTTCAGGCGATCGGCATGGGCATGAATATAACCATCCCGCACTTCAATCCTTGCACCCATGGCTTCCAGCCCCATCAAGTGCAAGTTCACCGGGCGTGAGCCAATGGCACAGCCACCCGGCAGTGACACCCGAGCCTGTCCATGGCGGGCAACCAATGGTCCCAATACCAGTATGGAAGCCCGCATGGTCTTGACCAGCTCATAGGGCGCACAGGGATTGTTCAGGGCTGTGGCATCCACCAGCACATGCATTTTTTCGTTGATGCCCAGCTCCACCCCCATTTGCCCCAGCAGTTCATTGGTGGTGGTTACATCCTGAAGGTAAGGCACATTGCTGACCTCGCACGGCCCATCCGCAAGAATGCAGGCCATCAGAATGGGCAGGACGGCATTCTTCGCACCCGAGGCATGAATCTCCCCATTCAGCGGATGTCCGCCTTCAACCACGATGGCCGCCATGGTCAGTCGATCTCTGCAGGCGTCTTGGTGGTCAGCGCCAGCGCATGGATTTCATGGCCCATGCGCTCTCCGAGAGTGGCATAGACCATGCGATGCCGCTGTACCGTGTTTTTCCCTTCAAAGGCCGAACTGACGACCAGGGCCTCGAAATGCACGCCATCCTCGCCTTCCAGCTCCACACGCGCATCCGGCAACCCTTGTTCGATCATGTTTTTCACAGTTTGAGCATCCATCACTGTCTCTCCGCTTGTTGCAAGGCCGCGTTTGGTATCAGGGTCTACCCTGCGCAGCCGGATGGAATCAGGTAAAATGACCGGTTTGATTCGTGCTCTGCAACCGGCAGGCCGGGAACTATAGCAGATGTCTCTGTCTGAATCAGGGCCAACACATACAGGAACCGCATGCTTATCCCCTTGTTCATGATCGTCGCGGGCTTTGCCTTGCTCATCTGGAGTGCTGATCGGCTGGTGCTGGGTGCATCCGCAGT
>JALWTZ010000183.1 GCA_026993285.1 Lysobacterales bacterium
TTCAGACCACGGCAATGGCATGGATATCGACCCGGATGGCGATACCTTTGCAGTACAGTCACCGGGCAGTTTTACGGCCGGGGGCATCGGAGGGACAGTGAGTATCAGTTCCGACGGGCAGCTGCTATACACCCCGCCGAGCGACCTTTCCGGCATGGCCAGCTTCAGCTACAGCATTGCCGACCCGACGGGAGCCAGTGACACGGCCAGTGTCAGCATCACTATCGATCCGGTCAACGATCGTCCCACTTTCACTGCACAGAGCACCACCACCGTTCCGGAAGACGCCGGCCCGCAGGTTTTCAACAACTGGTCCAGTTTTTCCGCCGGCGGGCTGGACGAAACACAGTCAGTGCTGGCCTACAGCCTTTCCAATATCAGTAATCCGCCCCTTTTTTCCAGCCTGCCGACCATCGACAACAATGGTAGCCTGCATTTTACCCCGGCCAGCGACCAGTTTGGCACTTCCACTTTTGATGCTGTGGTTCAGGATGATGGCGGAACCGCCAATGGCGGTGTGGATCTCTCCAGTACACAAACCTTCACCATCAGTATCACCGCGGTGAATGATCCACCAACGTTCACCCCCGGCAGCGCGGTGACCGTGGTCGAGGGCAGCAGCTATTCCCAGGTCTGGGCCAGCAATGTGGTTGCCGGCCCGCCGAATGAGAACAGCCAGATCGTCTCATGGTTGACCACGGTCACCAGCAACCCGGGCCTGTTTTCCGTCGCACCCGCCATCGATGCCAGCGGAGTGTTGAGTTTTGTTTCCGCGCAGGGCCTAACCGGCAGTGCGACTGTTCAGGTCATGGCCGTGGATGATGGCGGCACCGCCAACGGCGGTGACAATCAATCAGCACCTTTTGACTTTTCCATTGATGTGATTGCTGCCGCAGACCTTTCCATCGACAAGTATTCCAATACCTTCTTTGTCCAGGCCGGCGGTGCGGTGCATTACACCATTACCGCCTATAATGCCGGGCCCAGCGACGTCAGTCAGGCCATGGTTGTGGATCAGCCCCCGGCACGGCTGGGCAATGTCAGCTGGACCTGCACCCCCGACCCCGGCGCCAGTTGTGCCGCCAGCGGCACCGGCCCGATCAACGAACCCGTGGATCTGCCACAGGGTGCGAGCGTACGCTTTCTACTGGATGCGATCCTGCTGGATTCACTGCACGAGCCAATCACCAACACGGCCAGCATCACCGCGCCAATGTCCGTGATGGAGTTGACTCCAGCCAACAATAGCGACAGCGATACCGACCGTATCGGCCTGTTCGCCGATTCCATGGAAAGCATGGAACCCTGAGTATCGTCAGAGGAACATCTCCCGCGCCCGTTCCAGCCCCTCGGCCAGGCGGTCGATTTCCGCCTCGGTGTTGTAGCAGGCAAAGGAGGCCCGCGCCGTGCCAGGCACGCCAAAGTGCTTGAGGATGGGCATGGTGCAGTGGTGGCCGGTGCGGATGGCGATACCAAAATGGTCCAGAATGGTGCCCACATCATGAGGATGGATGTCCTCCAGCACAAAAGACAGCACGGCGGCCTTGTGCGGCGCGCTGCCGATGGTGCGGAAACCCGGCAGGCTGGCCACGGTGCGGTTGGCGTAGTCCAGCAGTTCCGCTTCCCGCCGGGCCA
>JALWTZ010000184.1 GCA_026993285.1 Lysobacterales bacterium
CCCGTGTCAGCCTGCGGCAGATCATCCGTGAGCTGGAACCCACCCAGGACCCCATCTGGTCACCGATGATTCTCAACGGTACCGGCTTCGGCTTGACCGCCAACCACTCGCTGGTGATGGCGTCCTATATTTCCCGCGCCAATGCGGCGGTGATCGACCTGCGTAACCTGCTGGATCGCGGATGAGTTCGCGCATTCAGGCCGTTCGTGTCTGGCCGGGCTGGTTACGCCTGATCCATGGGCTGATGGCGCTGTGCGTGCTGTTTCTGCTCTTCAGCGCCTGTGCACTGCAGGTAGATGAAACCCGTCAGGCCCTGTGGCGTGACTGGCATCTCATCGTGGGTCAATTCCTGATGCTGGTGCTGGGCGCGCGGGCCATGCTCTGGTTTTCACCCGGTGTGGGGCACTGGCGCAGTCTGGTGGATCTGCGAGGACAGTGGCCTGCCATGCGCCAGACCTTGCTGTGCTATCTCAGCCTGGGGCGGTTGCCCTTGCCCAACTGGTATGCCCATAATCCCTTGTGGAAGCCGCTCTACGCCCTGTTCTGGCTGGTGCTGGGGCTGATGGTGGTTACCGGCATGCTCCATGACCAGTACCGCCTGTGGCCGGGGTTCAGTCCCGCATCCGTTCATGAGGTTCTGGCTGGCATCGTAACGGGATTTGTGGCTGCCCATCTGCTGACAGCTGTTTTGCATGACGGCAAAAGCGAGGGGGGGCTGATTTCAGCCATGATCAACGGTGTGCGCTATTTCCACATACCCGCGGAAAAGCCTGCAGCTCCAGAGAAAACCGTGGTGGAAATTCCGCTGATCCTGGAACCGGGTGGCAATAACGAGCCATGAAACGCTGCGGGTGCAGCAACAGGCAGTGTTTTCTATCGGGCTGGGAAATGCTGCACGGGTTGCACCGGCACGCCACAGCCGTCAGCCAGTTGTTCGCAGTTTTCCGGCATGGCTGCCACACCCAGTGACGCAGGCTTGAAAGCGGTACTGTCCCCGGTGATGATTTGCCAGCACCAGCTGATGCCGGGGTTGTGCCCCACCAGCAAAACCCGTTCAGCCCGGGTTTGTTCCAGCACTTCAATCAGTTTGCCGGCCGGGGCGTTGTAGAGGCTGGGGGCCAGTTCCACCGGCCCCAGCAGTTCCACCACCTCGGCCACCCGCTCCGCTGTCTGTCGGGTGCGCAGGGCGGGCGAGGCGATGATCAGGTCGGGAATACGCCCTTGCTGTTGCAGCCAGCGCGCGGCAGCGGCCGCCTGCTCACAGCCGCTGGCCGTGAGCGGGCGGTCAAAATCACTGCCGCTGTCGGAAGCGTCCGCGGCACGCCCGTGCCGCATCAGCAGGATTTCTTGCATTATTCCGGTTCCGAGATCATGTAGAAAGGCAGGTTGCTGCGCTGCCAGTTCACATCATACACCCGGTCCGTAGCCTGCACGCTGGTATCCACGGTGCCTTCTGTCTGGCTGGTGAAGTTGAAGTTGATGCTGCCGGCATTCTGGAAGTCCAGCGGCACGACCGGGCACCACGGGCAGGTGGCCTGCGCATGGAGCATGTCCACCTGGCCGCCATTGTCATCTTGATTGGTGCCCAGTACCCAGGAAGGCTCGCCATTTTCATCATAGAAATAGATCAGG
>JALWTZ010000185.1 GCA_026993285.1 Lysobacterales bacterium
AGCCGGCCAGATCATCCATGGCAATGAACGCTATGATGTTTATGTCAGGCTGGATCAGCGGGCCCGCAACAACCCGGAAGCCATTGCCGACCTGCGCCTGCAATCGCCCGCCGGTGCCTGGGTGCGCCTGGGTGATGTGGCGGATATCGCCATCGAATCCGGCCCGCCACAGATTCGCCGTGACAGTGTACAACGGCGGGTGGTGATTCAGGCCAATGTACAGGGGCGTGATATGGGCAGTGTGGTTCGGGATATCCGCAAGGCCATCGATGCAGAAGTCGATTTGCCACCCGGCTATTCCGTTGAAATCGGTGGCCAGTTCGAAAACCAGCAACGGGCGCAGAAACGCCTGATGATCGTGGTGCCACTTTCCATTGCCCTGATCGCCCTGTTGCTGTACTTTGCCTTTCAATCCGTGGGCCAGGCCCTGTTGATTCTCATCAACCTGCCCCTGGCGATGATCGGCGGCATCTTCGCCCTGTTCATTTCCGGTCAATACCTGTCCGTGCCCAGCTCCATTGGCTTCATCACCCTGTTCGGCGTGGCGGTGCTCAATGGCGTGGTGATGGTGGAAGCCATCAACCTGCGGCTGGAATCGGGAAAATGCAGCCTGTTCGATGCCGTCTTTGAAGGGGCGGTATCGCGTCTGCGGCCCGTACTGATGACGGCGATTATCGCCGCGCTGGGCTTGATTCCCATGATTTTGTCCACAGGTGTAGGTTCGGAGATCCAGCGACCACTGGCCGTGGTTATCGTGGGCGGCCTGTTTACCGCCACATTTCTGACACTGTTTGTGTTACCGGCCTTGTTCGCTTTCTTCTCCAGGGGCAAACTGGCCATGATGCAACCCCATGCACAGGAGAAAAACGCATGAACATGAAAGTCATTCAAACCACCGACAAAACCGTGGACCAGGCCGTCAAGGACCTGTGTGAAGCCATCACCGAACGCAAGTTCGGTGTGCTGCACATCCACAACCTCTACGAAACCCTGAACAAGAAAGGGGTGCCCTTCCAGCAGCAATGCCAGGTGCTGGAAGTGTGCAACCCCCTGCAGGCCGCCAAGGTACTGGAAGACGACATGGACATGAACATGGCCCTGCCGTGCCGGGTCTCCGTCTACGAAAAGGGCGGAAAAACCCACATCGGCATGATCAGCCCCAAGGCCATGCTCGCCACCCTGTCCGACTCCAGGGCCTTGCAGGATGTGGCGGCGCATGTGGAGGAGGTGTTGACCGAGGCCATACAAGCCGCGTCTTGAGCGGCTTGTTTTCCGTCATACTGCGTTGAAGCTGGTTCGTTCGTCGGTCAGCCTGTAACCAAGTTGCCGTGGCGTTCCATCCCTGGCGCTACGCCCGGTCCGGCGTCCTTGCCGGCCGTTCATCCCCGCTGCGTGCGTCCACTGGACGCACGGTCGGGGCTGAACCCATGCGCCTTGATCTACGAAAAACCGCTCGCTCAAAACGATGGGTGAGAAACAGGCGATCCAGCCCCGGAAAGCCGAAGTTTTTTGCGGCCCTTTTTTCTGAAAAAAGGGCCTTGCGGGCCTGTTCTGATGATTTTAGAAGCAACCGGGGAAAAGGCCCGCAACAGGCTGCACCGGCTTTCTAATAGCCCTCCAGCATGAATCAA
>JALWTZ010000186.1 GCA_026993285.1 Lysobacterales bacterium
CTGTTGATGATTTCCGCTTGCGGTCGCGGGTCGTCCTGGGAGATGAAATAGGCCTTGCCGGCACAGGCGGAAGGTTTGTTTCGCAGACAGTCCCAGGCCAGCAGGTGGGCTTCCACCGCATTGTCGATGTAGATGGTATCGATCAACTTCTGCCCGTCGCCGATCAGCCGCAGGCGGCCGCTTTGCGCCCGGGCCACCAGCCGTGGCAACAGGTGGTTGTCCCCTGGCCCCCAGATAAGGTGGGGGCGCAGGGCCACGGTGGCCAGGGATTTGCCATTGGCGGCCAGTACCCGCTGTTCCGCCTCGGCCTTGGTGGCCGGGTAGTGAGCGGAAAAATGCTTCGGGTAGGGCCAGCTTTCATTGATGCCGTTGAGGTCGCCGCCGGCATGCACCACGGACGGGGTGGAGGTGTAGACCAGCTGGCTGATGCCGTGAGCCTTGCAGGCGGACAGTACATGTTGGGTGCCGGCCACATTGGCCCGGTAGTAATCGCGGTAGCGGCCCCAGTAGCCGGCCTTGGCCGCCACATGAAAGACGGCATCACAGCCTTCCGCCGCCATCATGGCGGCACGCGGGTCGGCCAGATCACCACGAAAGCAGATCACGCCCTGCTGCAGCAGGTCTTCGTACCTACCGCGGTTGAGGGTATGTACCCGGTGGCCCCGCCGAAGCAGGGCCTGAATGATGGCCTTGCCCAGGAAGCCGCCACCACCGGTGACCAGTACGGTCAGCCTTTCCTGCTTGCCCATGCTGCCAGTTGCTCACGACGAATCTTGGCATTATGGCGGATATCCACCGGAAAGTGTGCCTTGAACAGAAAGGTCTGGATGGGGCGCACCAGGGCCACGGCCTCGGCGCGGGCCTGCAGCCGGGGCAGCAGGGTTTTCGGGCTGGCCGTGGCGGTGGCCGTTTCCACGATCAGCACCGGTCGCTGCCGGCCCCTGGGCCCGATACCCACCAGGGCCGTGCGCTGCAGGCCGTCGATGGCATTGAATACCGCTTCGCACTGGTCGGTGTAGAGGGGGCCATCCACGGTTTCCACCCGCTGGCTCATGCGGCCGCAGAACCACAGCCGGCCGGCTTCATCCAGATAGCCCACATCGCCCATGCGGTGCACGATATGCCCGTGGTCGTCGATCTTGGCCAGCGCCGTGGCCCTGGGCCGGTTGAAATAGCTTTCGGTCACCGTGGGCCCGGCCACGGTGATTTCACCGATTTCACCGGCGGGCAGCTCCCGCACCTGTTCCCAGCGGGCCAGTTCACCGTCGTCGATGGCGATGATGCGTACCCGGTTGGCCGCCAGCGGCCGCCCCACACAGATGCCGGCACCCTGTTCGGTGGCTTCACGGGTGTGGGCCAGCTCATCGGCGGAAATATTGCTCACCGGCAGGCATTCGGTGGCTCCGTAGGGGGTGTAGACCTGGGCCGGTGGTTGCAGGCGGGCCTGCATGGCGGCCAGCACGGCGGGTGGTACCGTGGCCCCGGCGGAAATGACCCGCCGCAGGCTGGGCAGGGGGGTATCCGGGCCTTCGGTGAAGCGACGCAGCACGGCCGGCGAGGCGAACAGGCTGTTGACCGCGTAGTCTTCGATGATGCGCAGCAACCGTTCCGGCCGCGCCCGTGCCGGC
>JALWTZ010000187.1 GCA_026993285.1 Lysobacterales bacterium
ACCATGGGGTCGCCGCTGGGCGAGACCATGCGCCGGGTCAGGCCCACCACGGTGTAGCGGTGGCGCTTGATGCGCAGGGTATCGCCCAGGCGGAAGCCCGTGGCCACGTCGGCAACGGCTTCATAGTGGCCACGGCTGATGTGCCGCCCGGCCAGCAGGAACCGGGGCCAGCCCGGCAGGGTGCTGTCACCGGCGGTCAGCCCCACCAGCATCACCCGGCTTTCATGGCGCGCGCTCTGCACCTGCAGGGTCATGTAGGTGGCATTGGCCACCGCGGCCACACCCTCCATGGCGGCGATGTTGCGCCACAGGTCATCCGGCAGGCCGGAAGGTTCGGCGAAAGGGCCCAGGGTGTGTTGCTGCACCACCCACAGGTCGGCACCACTGGCTTGAACCAGCGCCCGCCCGTCTTCCACCATGCCCCGGTAGACACCGGCCATGGACAGGGTGACGCCAATCAGCAGGCCCAGGCCCAGGCCGGTGAACAGAAACTTGCCCCAGGCATGGAGGATGTCGCGGCCGGCCAGGCTGATCATGGCCGTACCGCTTGCTCGCGCACGCGAACCCGGCTGTGGGGTTGCAGGGCCTTTTCACTGTAGACCACGATGGCCTCGCCGCCAGTGAGCCCTTCTTCGATGCGTACCCGGCCCTGCAGATCCTGCCGTCCGGCCCGTACCGGCTGGAAGCGCACGCCCTCTCCATCCAGCAGCCAGACACCGGTTTCGCCATTCCAGAGATGCAGGGCGGCGTTGGGGATGACCGGCCCTTCGGGCAGGGGCGGCAGTTGCAGATAGACTTCTGCCAGCTCACCCAGCGGCGGCATGGGCACCGGCTGCGGCTGAAAACGCACCTGGACGATCATCTCCTCGGTGATGTCATCGGCCAGGGGTTCCACGCGGGCCACCACCCCTTCCAGGGGCTGCCGGGGCCGGGAACGCAGGTGAATGCGGGCCGGCAGGCCGGTTTTCAGCCCCTGGGCGCGTACCTGGTCGATTCGGGTGCTGACCCAGAGGCTGTCGGGGTCAATGATTTCCAGCAGTGGCTGGCCGGCACTCACGCTGTCGCCCTGCCTGGCAAGACGCGCCACCACCAGGCCATCCGCCGGGGCCAGCAGTTGCAGGCTGCGCAGTTGTTCGTCCAGGCCGCGCCCTTCATGTTCCAGCTGGCGTATGCGTTCTTCGGCAGCCCGCAAGGCCGCCTCGGCGGATTGAACGGCCAGGGCCTTGCCGTCCACCACATCCCGGGAAGTGGTGCCGCTTTGCAGCAGCTCGGTGAAGCGTTGCAGCTGCCGGCGCGCGTAGTGCAACTGGGCCTGCGCCTGTTCCCGGTTGGCACGGGCACTGGCCAGCGTGGCCTGCTGCGCGGCGATGCGTGCTTCCAGATCCACCGGGTCCATGGCGGCCAGCAACTGGCCCTGATGAACGCGGTCGCCCACATCCACACTCAGCCGGGCCACGCGGCCGGGCTGTATGGGGCCGATGCGGTAGCGTCTTTCGGCATCGATGATGCCGATGCCATAGAGGCCGGGTTGCAACGCGGCACGGGTGACGGGCTCCACGGTGACGGTCACCGGCGCCAGCGGCCCGGCACGAAAGGCGGCATAGGCGAACAGGCCCAGCAGGGCCAGGAGAATCAGCAGGAGAAACAGGCTGCGTGCCCGGATGAAACGTTTCATGGGTTCAGCCCTCCGTTCTGGAGACCCCGACGGAACAGGGCAAACACGGCCTGGCCCTGTTGCCGCATCTGCCCGGGGCTGCCGTTGAGCAGGGCCTGCATGACCAGGCCCTGCAGCATGCCGATAAACAGCACGGCGGCGGCATCCAGATCCGTATCGGGTGGTATCTCCTTGGCCTGGATGGCGTGCGCAAGCCGCGCCTTCACCTGCGCGCGGTACTGGCCCAGCATTTCACGGGCCAGTTGTTTCGCCGGCGTGTCCTCGCTTTGTTGCAGCTCACCAAACAGCATGCGGGGCACGCCGGGGTGTTCGGCCACGAAGGCCAGATGGGCATGGAACATGGCTTCCAGCGCGTCCAGTGGTGCCTCCTGGCCGGCCTGTGCCCGGGCCAGGCGTTGCATCAGGGTGGTGGCCACCCAATCCATCACCGCCGCCCAGAGGCTTTGCTTGTCGGGAAAATGGCGGAACAGGGCGCCCTGGGTCAGGCCCATGTGTTCGGCGATGCGCGCGGTGGTAATCCGGCTGGGGTCCATGCGCGCGGCCAGTTCAATCACCGTTTGCACGGTCAGCGCCTTGCGTTGTTCCGCCGGCAGGTGGCGGCTGTTACTGTCGTTGTTCATGGGCAGGGGCATAAAAGTAAGTAAGTAATTACTATCTTACGCGGGCCAGAGCCGCCACGCAAGGCCCATCGCGTGAGCGGAATGGGCTGGTGGCCGGGCAGTGGTTCAGCGGTTGCCGCGGGTACGCACGGTTTCGAGGATCTCGTGCAGGTCCGCCGCCCAGCGGCGGAAGGTGGCCTGCAATTCCGGCTGTTTGTAGAACTTGCCGAGAAACTCGGGGTTGACCGTGCTGAGCAGGGTTTGCTCGTTTTCGGCGAAGATGGAAATCTTCAGCGGCAGGTAGGGGATGAGTTCGGGGTAGTCCCGCTTCAGGCGGCGAATCTCTTCCGGCTTGCCGAGAAAGACCACCCGGTACTTGTCGGTCTTGTAGCCCATCTTGGTCAGGCCCACATCCACCCGCTGTACCCGCGAGAGGGTGTAGCCCTTGTCGGCGATGGTCTGCTGCAGCAGCAGCATGGTTTCGGGGAAGCTCTGGGCGGAACGCACCATGAGCAGGTCTTCGGCCTGGGCATGAAAGGCCAGCAGGGCCAGCAGCAGAATCCAGCGTTTCACAGGGTGGCCTCCTCGATCAAATCACGGTAGATCTGGCCCATGGTGTCACAGGCCTTGTCCAGTTCATCGTTGTTGAACAGGATGGACATGGCCTTGGGGTTGATAGCCATGACCTGTACCTTGCCGTCGCGTTCCACCACGGTGATGCGGCAGGGCAGGAACATGCCCACCCGCGGGTCCACGTTCATGGCGTCATAGAGAAAGTTGAAATTGCAGAAATAGAGGATGGTTTCCTTCTGGCTGACCTGATCATCCGGGAAGAAACCCTGTTCCAGCTTCTGCTCGCGGATGAAGCGGAAATTGTTGCCGATAATGGTGTCCTTGATGGCCTGGATGGTGTTCTCGTAGGTATCGTCGGCCTCCACGACAATCACCGGCTCGACATGCTCCGGCGGGGTGCGGGGCTGGATGCTTTTCTCCAGGCTGCGCAGCCAGGCGGTGATGTCTTTCATCGCCTGTTCGTTCAGGCCCGCCTGGCCGAAAGCCGGCATGGGGGTGCCGCTGCGGCCGTGCTTGATGGTGTTGAGAATCAGCGCGTCCGAGGCGGCCGCGAGAAAGCCGCTGTTGTTCAGGGCCGGTGCCAGTATGGGCAGATCGCGCTTGCGTGACATGGTGACGCCGGTGCCGTGGCCGCCGCGAGCGTCTTCACCATGACAACTGGCACAGTGTTGCGCGAACAGTTGCCCGCCTCGGGCCGGGTCGCCCTGCACCGGATCACGAGGGAATTTTGGTGCCGGTTTGCCGGTCCAGCCACGGATGTAGGCAATGAGCTGGTCGATCTGCGCGTCACTGAGGCTGGGAAAGCCCGGCATCACCCGTCCGGGCCGGCCCAGGCGTATGGTCTGGCGCAGGTAGTGGTCGTCCACCGAAGCCTGAAAGGCGGGCAGGTTCAGCGGCACGCCCACGCCGCCATCGCCGTTTTCTCCATGGCAGCCGGCGCAGTTTTGCTGAAACAGGCCACGGCCATCGTCGGCATGGGAGGCCATGGCGGCTTGCAGTGTCAGCGACAGCAGCAAGGTGATCAGGACTTTCATGGCAATGCTCCTCGTCAGCCCCCGTGTTCGCGGGTGGCGTGAAACGCAATTTCCGGAAACCGCTCCATGGTCAGGCGCAGGTTGGCCCGGCTCGGTGCCAGATAGACCAGGTCGCCATGACTGTCCTCGGCCAGATGCATGGCCGCCTTTTCCCGGAAGCGTTGCAACAGTTTTTCGTCCTCGCAGCTGATCCAGCGGGCGGTGGCCACGTCCACGGCCTCGAAGGTGGCATCCACCTTGTATTCGGCCTTGAGCCGGTAGGCCACCACGTCAAACTGCAAGATACCTACGGCACCCAGTATCAGGTCGTTGCTCATCAGCGGGCGAAAGAACTGGGTGGCCCCTTCCTCGGAAAGCTGTTGCAGGCCCTTCTGCAGCTGCTTGAGCTTCATGGGGTCGCGCAGGCGTGCTCGACGAAACAGCTCCGGCGCAAAATTGGGGATACCGGTAAAGCGCAGGTTTTCGCCCTGGGTAAAGGTATCGCCGATACTGATGGTGCCGTGATTGTGTATGCCTACGATATCACCGGGCCAGGCCTCGCTGACATGATCTCGATCAGATGCGAGAAAGGTCAGTGCCTGGGCAATCTTGATTTCCTTGCCGGTACGCACGTGCAACATCTTCACGCCGGGTTCGAACTTGCCGGAGCAGATGCGCATGAAGGCCACCCGATCACGGTGCGCCGGGTCCATGTTGGCCTGGATCTTGAACACAAAGCCGGTGAGCGGTTTTTCCTCCGGTTCCACCGTGCGGGTGGTGGTCTGGCGCGGCTGGGGTGGTGGCGCGTGCTCGGCGAAGCTGTCCAGCAACGGTTCCACGCCGAAATTGTTGATGGCGGAGCCGAAGAATACCGGGGTCTGCCTGCCCTGCAGGTAGGCTTGCGGGTCGAAGGGATGGCTGGCGCCCTGCACCAGTTCGATTTCCTCGCGCAGTTCATCGGCCATGTCGCCCAGGGCCTGGTCCGCTTCCGGGCTGTGCAGGCCCTGGATGATGGTGCCGGGCTGGCGGGTGTAATTGTGGCCGGCCTCGTAGAGGTGGATGGCGTCGTGAAGCAGGTGGTAGACCCCGCGCAGGCGCTTGCCCATGCCGATGGGCCAGGTGACCGGCGCGCACTGGATGCCCAGCACGTCCTCCACTTCATCAAGCAGTTCGATGGGGTCGCGCCCTTCCCGGTCCAGCTTGTTGATGAAGGTGAAAATGGGCGTGTCGCGCAGGCGGCAGACTTCCATCAGCTTGATGGTGCGTTCCTCCACGCCCTTGGCGCAGTCGATGACCATGAGCGCGGAATCCACCGCGGTGAGGGTGCGGTAGGTGTCTTCGGAAAAGTCGGCGTGGCCCGGGGTATCCAGCAGGTTGATGATGTGCCCCTTGTAGGGGAACTGCATCACCGACGAGGTCACCGAAATGCCCCGTTCCTTTTCCATCTCCATCCAGTCAGAGGTGGCGTGGCGGTCGGCCTTGCGGGATTTCACCGAGCCGGCCATCTGAATGGCGCCACCGAACAGCAGGATCTTTTCGGTGAGCGTGGTCTTGCCGGCATCCGGGTGAGAGATGATGGCAAAGGTGCGTCGTTGGGCAATGGGAGACATGGCGGGTTATCCGTTGATCAGGGCGAGGATTGTACCTGCAGCCGGTACGGGTAGAAAGCCCGGATCAGAACGGGCTGGACCCCGGCAGTCCAAGCTTCTCTGCATAGTAGGACAGGGTGGCAGCAGTCATGGCTTGTACGGTGAAGGTGGCGCGTGCGAAATCAAAGACGGTGGCAAACTCGTGGTATACCCTGGGTAAATGTCGAAGGGCATGGCGAATGCGGCTAGCTAACAGTTCCGGTTGGGCCTTGGGCACGATGAATGCTGGCGGAAGGATTTCATTGGCAACCGGGACGTCGGTAGCCAGTACGGGCACTCCGGAAACCAGTGCTTCGGCCACCACATAGGAGAATCCCTCACGACGGGAAGGAACCACACAGAGTTGTGCCTGTTCCAGCAAGGCAGGAATATCGGAACGAAAGCCCAGAAAATGAACACGATGAGCTATACCCAGTTTTTGGGCCAAATGCTCAAGCTTACTACCTTGTGGACCCTGACCCACAATCCACAACTGACCTTCAGGAACATCATGCCAAGCATGCAACAGGAGATCAAACCCCTTGCTTTCTACCAGTCTGCCAATGGCAACCACAGTGGGAAAATTGGTTTCTTTGGGTGCTCGAGTTCCGTGTTGTGACGCTAGATCCAGCCCATTATAGATCACACGCGGTTGCTGCCGGGGGTATTGACGGGCAATCGTACGACTGACGGCGATCAGGCCGTGCATGTGCGGTGGGGGCGGCTTGCCCTGGTTGTGCAGGGTGGTGATGCGTAAGCCATCAGCGAAATGGCGCAACCGTGCCAGTAGCTGCCCAGCCTTGCGGCCATGTGCGTGAAAGACATCCGCGCCGGAAAAACGCAGGGCCAGCGCCATGGGTATCAACAATCGGGGATCGTTGCGGGAACGCTGTAAGGGCAGGGCGTGGAAGTGAATGGACCCGGGCAGACCCTCGGCAAACGCGGGGTGTGCCACTAAATGGACCTCGTGGTCCCGGGCCTGTTGTGTCGCCAGATCGACGACATGTTTTTCCATTCCGCCTGCGCGCTTTCCTTGCGTACTGGCAATGATCTGAACAATACGCATGGGAATAAGATGTAATAAAAAGTGCAATTATAGCGGAGTTGAATGAAAAAATATGGATGCAAGCGTGGAAAGCGGAAAGTTACGCGCGAGTAGCCATTGAAACCTGTGCCAGGGGTAAAAGCGGTTTCGCACAACTTCAGGTGGTACAGGTGGTTTCTGTCAATCCAATTCAGAAATGTCCCCTTTTCAGCAATTCAGAAATGT
>JALWTZ010000188.1:0-1393 GCA_026993285.1 Lysobacterales bacterium
CGTCGTAGCGCCAGTGGTGAAAGGCATGCCGGCCCAGCCCTTCGCGGCTGGTGGTGGTGAGAAACTGGGCCGGGATGATCTGGTCGGTGTCGATGTTTTCTTCGGGCAGCACCACGAAGCAGGATTCAATGCGTTTCAGTGCTTCCATCAGAGAAACTCCCTCGGGTCGGCGATGGCGCCGCGGATGGCGGAGGCGGCGGCGGTGGCCGGGCTGGCCAGCACGGTGCGCGAGCCTTTGCCCTGCCGGCCTTCAAAGTTGCGGTTGCTGGTGCTGACGGCCAGTTCGCCCGGCCCGGCCCGGTCGCCGTTCATGGCGATGCACATGGAGCAGCCGGGTTCGCGCCACTGGGCGCCGGCTTCGGTGAAGATGTGGTGCAGCCCTTCGGCTTCGGCCTGCTGGCGCACTTGTTCGGAACCGGGCACCACCAGCATGCGTACATGATCGGCGATTTTGCGGCCCTTGAGTATGGCGGCGGCTTCACGCAGGTCGGAGAGGCGGGCGTTGGTGCAACTGCCCACGAAAACCACGTCCACCTTGCGGCCCAGCATGGTTTCACCGGGCTGTTCGCCCATGTATTGCAGGGCCTTGCGGGTGTCGGGGTTGTCGTCGGCGGGCAGGGTGAGGTCGATGTCGCCTTCCATGCCCGGATGGGTGCCCCAGGTGATTTGCGGCTTCAGGCCGTCCACATCCACTTCCACCACGGTGTCGAATTCGGCGCCGGGGTCGCTGGCCAGGGCCAGCCAGCGCTGGCTGGCGGCTTCCCAGTCCGCGCCCTGGGGCGCGCGCGGCCGGCCCTTGAGCCAGGCCAGGGTTTTTTCGTCCGGCGCCACCATGCCGGCGCGGGCGCCGGCTTCGATGGACATGTTGCACAGGGTCATCCGCCCTTCCATGCTCAGGGCGCTGATGGCCTCGCCCCGGTATTCGATGACGTGGCCGGTGCCGCCGTGAATGCCGATCTGGCCGATGATGGCCAGGATGATGTCCTTGGCGCCGGTACCGGGGCCGGGCGTGCCCTTGACTTCGATGAGCATGGATTTGGGCTTGTTCTGCAGCAGGCACTGGCTGGCCAGTACATGGCCTACTTCCGAGGTGCCGATGCCGAAGGCCAGCGCGCCGAAGGCTCCGTGGGTGCTGGTGTGGCTGTCGCCGCAGACGATGGTCATGCCCGGTTGCACCGCGCCCATTTCCGGGGCCATCACATGCACGATGCCCCGGTTGGGGCTGGCATAGTCGTGCAGTTCGATGCCGAATTCGGCGCAGTTTTGTTGCAACTGTTCCACCTGTTTGCGCGCCGCTTCGCTCACATAGGGGCGCTGGCCGCTGGCATCCGGCGGCAGGGTGGGGGTGGAGTGGTCCATGGTGGCCAGGGTGCGGTCGGGCCGGCGTACCTTC
>JALWTZ010000188.1:1403-1622 GCA_026993285.1 Lysobacterales bacterium
CGTCAGGCCCCGCTCGCGCAGCACGGTGAAGGCCTGTGGCGAGGTCACTTCATGGATCAGGTGCAGGTCGATGTAGAGGATGCCGGGGTGCGCGGGGCTTTGGGGAAGCACTTCATGGGCTTCCCATACCTTGTCAAACAGCGACTTGGGCATGGTCGCCGTCCTCCACCGGGGTCAACCAGTTGTAGCGGTCTTCGGTTTCGCCGCTGAACAGGCCGA
>JALWTZ010000189.1 GCA_026993285.1 Lysobacterales bacterium
TGGATCTTGTTGGTGATGTTGGTTTCCAGCCCAAGGTGCTCGTCGGACTGGCTGGTGGGAAAGAAATTATAGATAAAGATTTTCGGATGCTCGGTGCCCAGGCGGTTGATGCGGCCCGCGCGTTGCAATACCCGCGTCGGGTTCCAGGGCAGATCGTAGTTGATCAGCACATTGGCGCGGTGCAGGTTGATGCCTTCTGACAGCACATCGGTGGTAATCAGAATACGCAGTTTGTCGGTATTTTCCTTTTGATTGGGATCAAAGGCCGCCTGGATCAGTTCACGCGCCAGCGACGGCTTGTGGGTGACAGGTGGATCACCCGCGCGCCCGCCCTGGCTGCTGAAAAACATGACCTGACCAGGATATTGGGCGTTGAGTTGTTCGAACAGGTATTCTCCGGTCTCCTTCGATTCCGTGAAAATGATCAGGCGTTGGCCCTTGAGACTGGCATCCTGTTCGAGTTGTTGGATCAGCGAGCTGACCTTTGGGTCACCATCGACGTTTTTCCACAGGGCTTCAACCTGACGCAGCGTGTCCAGATCATGCCGGAGATCATCCGGGAAGACTTCGCGGAAATCTTCTGACGCATACTTTTGCGCCTTCTCTTCCTCGATCAGTTTCTCCAGCTTGTCGAAGTCATCGTTGTCGAGCAGTTCGTAAACGTCCACATCCTTGCTGATATAGATGGTGCCCTCTTCGAACATGACGATGAAGCGCTCGTAGGACTCGATAAAACGGCGGATACTGCGACGGAAGGCATGGAAACTGCTTTCCAGTCGCTTGATCAGGATGCCCTTCATGAAACCGCCGACATTGCGTTGCTGCTGGCGCTCGAACTCAGTGAGCTGTTTGCTGCCGGTGTAATAGAGCAGCGGAATGTAGCGGGCATAACGGAAACCATGCAGTAGTTCAATGGTCTGGTTGAAAATCGATTCCAGTTTGCCCTCGAACTCGTAAATTATACGGCGCGGGTCCTCCAGTTCAGGAAAGAACAGTCCCTGGGTTTTAATATCGTTCTTGAAATAGGTAATTACGTCGGTTCGCGTGCGGCGCACCATTACGTGC
This sequence comes from Lysobacterales bacterium, assembly GCA_026993285.1. Lineage (GTDB taxonomy): Bacteria > Pseudomonadota > Gammaproteobacteria > Xanthomonadales > S139-57 > S139-57. The sequence goes on from JALWTZ010000189.1 coordinate 1,066, forward strand.
TTGAGAATTTTCTCGCGAATCTCAGCGGATACCGCCTTGATGGTTTCCTTGTAAGCCGGGTCATCCCGGTCCAGCCCCTTGAATCGCTTGCGCAGCGAAGTAAAAAAACGTTCCAGGTTCGGAATGCCCGGTATGGTTGAGTTTTTGGGGGCCTGAAACAGCTTGAGCTGGGCGAATATGTCGTCGATGGTGTTGTTTAGCGGCGTGGCGGTGACCAGGATAACCTTCTTGCCACGACAGATATCGAGCAGATCGGCATAGGAGCGTGTAGCCTCATTGCGGAAACGGTGCGCCTCATCCACAACAATGTAATCGAAACGGTCCAGACCAAATCGAATGACCTTGTCCAGCTTGCCCAGGGATTCTACGCGTGCGGGCACGCGGAAGTCGTGCAGGCTTTCTTCCCAATAGCTTTGCAGCACTGGTGGGCAGATCACCAAGATTCGGCCCTTGAGCTGTTGCAGTAGCTGAGCCGTGATGAATGTTTTACCGAGACCAACCACGTCAGCCAGAAAAACGCCATTGTGCTCGTTGAGCTTTTTCAAAGCCTGTTGCACGGCCTGCTTCTGGTATTGAAGCTCCATGAAACCATCAGGAAGGAAGATATCGATGTTATCCTGCAGGTTGATATCTTCTTGCATGTATTCGTAGATAAGTTTCAGATACAGTTCAAAGGGCGTAATACTGTCGTTGAGCCAGGTCTTGTTCAGAACTGTATCAACGAAAACATCTGATATATCTACCGACTGACGCCACAAATCCTCAAATTGCTCCAGCGCGAATTCCACATCCCGCCGCTGACGAAGTTCAACATTGAATTCACGGTTTGCTACCAGGCCAGAATATGAAAAATTACTCGATCCGGTAATGACGAAACCGAAATCCCGGTCATCTGGCAAGAATCGACCGATATACACCTTGGCATGGATGTTGCGTGATGGGAATGCACGAATTTCAAGTTTTCTACCATTCCCCCCCCGCTCATGATCGCATTCAGGATCTGGGCATTCAGTTTTAAGAAATTCGATGAAATTCTTCAGGCCCAATTCAAGTTTTTCATCAGCTTCCTCAGAATCCTCGATCTCATTGATAAGGTTTTTCTGGAATGTGGTTTTGGTATTTTTGTGCGATTCTAGATCTAACGTGGTCTGTATGCGGAAGGCATCAATCGCGTACAAGGATTCTCTGTCAATGCCTAGGCCGACAAGTATCCGTGTTTTGTAAACAGGTTTGATACTATCATAAAGCTGATAAAATCCACTGGCTCGGAAATAACCCACGAGCACATCAAATAACTGTGTATCGGACAATGTTGCTTTGAAGCGATCGAGTAAAGTCTGATTCTGATCGTTGGTAAAGAAGGTAAGGTCTGTATTATTGTGTGTCATCGGCCTATTGGAAAACCCAAGGTAGAAAATAGCAACACATCTAGTCAAACCATACCAGAAATCGCTCAATATACCTAACAGATTCCTGTTATTTCAACTAGAGGATTAGCCAGTATACTTGATTTCGTCCGACATCAAGAGAGCGATAACCTTTTTTAGAATGGCTTTCTCCCGTTCCAGCCGCTGAATTCTTGCCTTCAGTTCCTGTATCTCGATTTGTTCCGGCGTTATGGCCTTGCCCGAGGCGGGGGCAATACCGTTGCGTTCCACCTGCAACTGCTTGACTCATAGTCTCAATGAAGTCTAGCTGACATCCATGGACAGGCAGGCTTCTTTCGGACTGTATCCCTGATCCAGCACCATGGAGGCCGCATCATGCTTGTACTGCGGGGAAAAACTTCGTCTCTTCTTGCTCATCGGGCTTCGGCTCCTGTTTGGGGGGTGCGGTAACACCTTAAACCGTCTCCAGGATCATTAGACCACCACATTTTTCTTGACCACTACAGGCAGCCCGTGCAACGCAGAGATACGGAAAACAAGCCGCCCATCTCACCCAACTACTGGCACAGGTTTTGAGCGAGCGGTTTTTCGTAGATCAAGGCGCACGGGCTGAATCGCGAGGGAGCGTACAAAAAGTACGTGACCGAGCGAGGCAGCCCGTGCAACGCAGAGATACGGAAAACAAGCCGCTCAAAACTCAAAACAGGGAATCAGCCATGATGTGATAAATCACCTGCTGATTCAGCGCCCCGTGAAACAACCAGGCATTGGGCCCGCGGGCGTAGATGGCCACATCACTGCCGTCATGGGTTTCCGAGCGCAGGGGCACATGAGCGGGCTGGTGAAAGTCCTTTTCCAGCATGGCTGCTTCATCCAGCCGCTGGCGCGGGTTGTGGATGGCTGCGCCGGGCCCGTTGGCGTAGGAAAGGGTGGCATAGGGTTTGCCGTCGGCGGCCAGGGCCAGTTCGTTGTTTTCCGGGTGGCGTACCAGACCCAGTATGGGGTTGCCCCGTTTCGGGTAGCCGGAAATGGTCAGGGTGTGGCCGTGGTCGGCGGTGACCACCAGCAGGGTATCCTGTTCCGAGGTCAGCCGCATGGCTTCGGCCACGGCATCGGAGAAGGCCACGGTATCGGTGAGCGCCCGGTAGGCGTTGCCGCCGTGGCTGGCGTGGTCGATCCGCCCGCCTTCCACCAGCAGCACATAGCCCTTGCCGCTCTTGCGGCTGCGGGCTTCCAGCTGTTGGATGGCGAAGGCGGTCATTTCCGCCAGTGACGGTTCACCGGCGATGTCTTCACCGCGATCGGCCTCGAACTGCAGGTGCGAAGGATTGAACAGGCCCAGTACCTGCGCGGAAGCATCCGCTTTCAGGGCGGCGAACTGCTTGGCATTCCAGACATAGCGCCGTTTGTCATGGCCCTGCTGCCATTCCTGAATCAGATTACGGCCATCGGCCCGGCGGCCCTTGCCTTTTTCCGGGTCGGCCGTGCTGGCCGGCAGGAAATTGCGCCGGCCACCGCCCAGCACCACATCCAGCCCGTCGCCGTAGGGAAAGGCCACCAGTTGCCGGGCGATGTCCACACAACCCTGTTCCAGTGCCTGTGGCGGCATTGCGCTGTCCACTTCCCAGTCGCGGTCGGCACTGTGGGCATAGGCGGCCGCGGGGGTGGCATGGGTGATACGGGTGGTGGTGACCACGCCCGTGGCCAGGCCGGCCTGCTCGGCCCGTTCCAGCAGGGTTTCCACCCGCCCCCGCTGGCCGGCGGCGCAATCCCCGCGCGGCACGCTTTCATCCACGCCGATAACGCCAATGCGGGTTTTCACTCCGGTGAGCATGGCCGTGGCCGTGCCGGCGGAATCCGGTACCTGGGCATTGGTGTTGAAGGTGCGGGAAAGCGCCGTCCAGGGCAGGTTTTCAAAGGCCAGGCGGTGGTTTTCCCCCGGCTTGCCCTGCTGCTGGCCCTGGAAGATGCGCGCGGCGGTGATGGTGGAGATGCTCATGCCATCGCCCACGAACAGGATGACATTCTTCGCCTTACCCTGCCTGGGCATGCCGGCCTTGAGCTGCTGCAGGCGTGCCTGGGCGGCCTGGTACCAGGGGTTATCGGCCCGGGGCGGCTCTGCCTGTGCCGGCTGACCGGCTGCAAGCGTGGCCAGCAGCACGCCCAGAGCCAGCCGGCCCGTGGTCAGCGGCTTCATTTCACCACCCGGTAGCAGGGTTCGTAGGCGGTGCTGCCCGGCAGTTTCATCCGGTGCTGTTCTACGAAGGATTGCAGCAATTCATCCAGCAGGGCCATGATTTCCGGGTCTCCGTTGATGGTGTAGGGGCCGTGTTTTTTCACTTCGCGTATGCCCTGGTCTTTCACGTTGCCGGCCACGATGCCGGAGAACAGGCGGCGCAGGTTGGCCGCCAGTTCATGTACCGGCTGGTCGCGGTGAATGTTCAGCGCCGCCATGTTGGCATGGGTGGGCGCGAAGGGGCGCTGGAAGTCTTCCTCGATGTTCAGCCCCCAGTTGAAGAAGAAGGCATCCTTGCTGCGGATGCGATGCTGACGCACTTCCTGCACACCACGGGACATGAGGCGGGCCACCTCGCTGGCATCTTCCACCACCACCTGGTACAGCCTGGTGGCTTCCTCGCCCAGGGTGGCGCGTACGAAGCGGTCGATCTGTTCGAAATAGGCCCTGGAGCTGGCCGGGCCGGTCAGTACCAGCGGGAAGGGTTGTTCACGGTTGTCCGGGTGCAGCAGAATGCCCAGCAGATAGAGCAGCTCCTCGCAGGTACCCACGCCTCCGGGGAAGATGACAATGCCATGGCCCAGGCGCACAAAGGCCTCCAGGCGCTTTTCGATATCTGGCATGATCACCAGTTCGTTGACGATGGGGTTGGGTGATTCGGCGGCGATAATGCCCGGCTCGGTGATGCCGATATACATGCCGTCACGGATGCGCTGCTTGGCGTGGGCAATGGTGGCGCCTTTCATCGGCCCTTTCATGGCCCCCGGGCCGCAACCGGTGCAGATATCCATGCCGCGCAGGCCCAGGCGGTAACCCACTTCCTTGGTGTAGTCGTATTCTTCCCGGCCGATGGAATGCCCGCCCCAGCACACCACCAGCCTGGGTTCGCGGTTGGGCAGCATCACCCGCGCGTTGCGCAGCATCTGGAACACGGCGTTGGTGATGCCTTCGCCGGTTTCCAGGTCAAAACCGGGATTGCGCAGAATCTGGTCGTTGGCGTAGGCCACATCCCGCAGCACGGCAAACAGCAGTTCACGGATACCGGTGATGATCTGGCCGTCCACGAAGGCCTGTGCCGGAGCGTTTTTCAGCTCCAGCTTGATGCCCCGGTCCTGCTGCAGTACACGGATGTCGAAATCCGGGTAGAGGTCCAGCAGCGCGCTGGCATCGTCGATATCGGTGCCGCTGTTGAGCACCGCCAGCGAGCAGCGGCGCAGCAGTTCGTGCAGGCCGTTCTTGTTGGTATTGGCCAGTTCCTTGACTTCACTGCGGGAAAGCAGTGTCAGGCGGCCTTCGGGGAGAATGCGAGCATCCCGTATGGTTTTTTTTCTGGACATGTTGTTTCCTGATGGAGCCTTTGGCCACAAGCCTGGCTCTCTTTTATGCCGATTGCGTTACAGCCTGGCAAATGGCGTGCCGATCCGGTCGGCTCCCGGCCTGTCTGCCCCGCTTGCAGCGAATCGGAAAGTGGATTCGGATTGCGCGCCGGCCGTTGCCGCTTCAGGCACCCTGCAACCGGTCACGCAGTTGATAATAGTGGTACATGGCTTGCGCCATGAACCTGCCGATCATACCACCGGCGGATTTCAAGGCAAAGGGAGCGAACAGCTCCAGCAGCAGGCGGTCGCCGTAGAGCGCGCGGGCCAGCACTTCACCGGCGGCCGTGGTGGTGGCCATGCCATGGCCGCCAAAGCCCTGGGCCACCCAGAAACCCGGCTGGTATTCCAGCACCTGCGGCATCTGGTGGCGCGCATAGCTCATCCATCCCCACCAGCTCTGCTCGATTTCCACCCCCGCAAGCTGCGGATAGTAGTGGCACATTTCCTGTCGGGCCCGCTCGCGCACTTCATCTTCCTCCAGGGCCGCGGCCTGAATGCCGCCCCCCCAGAGCAGGCGGCCATCCGGCAGGGGGCGGTAGTAGGCAAAGGCAAAGCGGGTGTCATACACCGCCCATTGCCGGCGGAACAGCCGGGGCAGCAAATCGGCCACCGGCGCGGTGACCGTAATCCAGGTGGAGATGGGCAGCACGGCCTTGCGAACGGCGG
>JALWTZ010000190.1 GCA_026993285.1 Lysobacterales bacterium
CCGCCGGGCAGTGGCTACCCGGCCGGTTGGTGATACACGCAAGCCGAGCTTGTCAGGCTGTCTTGCTTTGTGGTGCTTCTGCCGTATCTTCGGCAGAGTTGTCCCGCCAGCGGTCCAGCTGATCGGTCAGGTGCATCGTGTCCAGATAGTTGTTGATGGCCTCGTTGGTCACTTCATACAACGGACGGCCCATGACAGCGGCGGCGGCTTTCAGCTTGTCGCGCATGCGACGGGAAACACGCAGGCTGGCGTCACGGGGTTCAACATTTTTCTTGGGTCGGGCCATGTCCTTCTCCGTATCATGTTGCGGTGTTTGAAAAGTATACTGGTATATAAGGTTACTGGCCAGTCTAGTTTTGTATCCATCTGTAAACTGTGACGCGGGTCATATCCCTGCCCTTGATTTGAGCACGGTTTGGCAGGGCGGTATGATGAGGGCAACCTTGTGACCGAGTACCGTCATGCTGATTTCCGCCATGCAACCACCTATGAACCTGTCGCCGGCACCAGGCAGCCCTGCTGCGGAACAAGCAGTAGGTAATCGGGAATCCAGCGGGAATCCGGCTGTTGCGGACAGTCTGGCATTGACCCCGCAGGAACAGGCCGAAGTACGCCGCCTGCAGGCCAGAGACCGCGAGGTGCGGGCCCATGAACAGGCACATCAGGCGGCTGGCGGGTCACTGGTATCATCGGCGGCCTCTTTCAGTTACACCACCGGGCCGGATGGCAAGCGCTATGCCACCGGCGGTGAAGTGGGCGTGGATACGAGCAAGGGCCGCACGCCGGAAGAAACCCTGCGGCGGGCACAACAGATTCGCCGGGCGGCACTGGCACCGGCACAACCTTCCGGGCAGGATCGTGCGGTTGCGGCCCAGGCCTCGCGGATGGAGGCTCAGGCGCGACAGGAACTGAATGCCCAACAGCGCAATACTACGCACGCCTATGGCCCGGATCGGGCAAGAGGCCGCTTGCTGGATATTCATACCTGATCATTATGCATACAGAGAACGAATGGGAGGCCCGGTATCAGGCGGGCACCACCGGCTGGGATCGGGGGCAGGCCTCGCCCGGGCTGTTTTACTGGCTGGATCAGGGCATGCTGGTGCCGCCGGCACAGGTGTTGATACCTGGTTGTGGCAATGGCTATGAAGTGGATGAGCTGGCACGCCGGGGTTTTGATGTGGTGGCGCTGGATATCGCTCCCACGCCGGTGAACAACCTGCGTCAGCGCCTGCTTCACCAGGGTTTGAAGGCGACGGTGGAACAGGCGGATCTGTTCTATTGGCAGACGGATACCCCTTTCGACGCGGTGTATGAACAAACCTGTCTCTGCGCCATCGACCCCACGGAACGCGAAGCTTACGCGGAAAAGCTGTATCAGTGGCTGCGGCCCGGTGGCCTCTTGCTGGCGCAGTTCATGCAGACCGGCCAGGAGGGCGGCCCGCCCTTCCATTGTGCCCTGGGCGAGATGGAAACCCTGTTTCCACCCGCCCGCTGGCGCTGGCCGGATCAGGCCGGGCCGGTGGTGGACATGGGCGAGGGCCGTCAGGAGCGGGGCTACGCGCTGGTGCGCCGATGAAGATCGCGGACTTTTTCGGTTTCAATCTCGACCGGCGCCTGTTCGTGCTGGACGACTATCTCAAGCTGGGCAACCTGGGGCAGGCCGTGGAACAGCGCCCGGCGGTGCGGCGGGCCATCGAGCAGGCGGGTGATCCGCAACATGGTTATGTGCGGCTGGTGCGCCGGCGTGAGGCCCTGCGCCTGCTGGGACTGCTGCTTCGCGGTGAACTGCTGCCGTGGAACAAGTATTACTACCTGAAGGAAGTCAATACCGCCACGGAAGAAGACCGTCGTTACGGTGCGGAAGAAAGCTTTCTGGCTTTCTGCCTGGTGCTGGCTACCGGTCAGAGCTGGCCGGCCCTGCAGGAGCAGCATGTGCAGCCTGGCGTGCGTGCCCTGCGGCAGATGGAACCAGCCGAGCGGGATGCGGCGATCTGGGAACTGTTCTACGAGCATGCCGGGGAAATGGAACGGGCCTATCGCCAGCGTTTGGGCCTGAGACAGGAAGATGCTGGCTTGCGAAGCTGGTGGCGGCGGCTGAAAAACCGGCTGGCGCGCAGGGCGGGTCGCTGAAACAGGGGATGGCTGGTCAGCGGTTATTCCTCGCTTTCCGTGGCCAGTTGCTCATGGATGAACTGCCGTCGTTCTTCCGGGCGCATTCCGTATAGCTGTTGCCGCAGCTGGTATTGGGCTTCCGGGTCGCGCCGGTTCAAAGCGCGAAACAGGATGCCCCGCTCCGGTACCGACAGCTCATGGGCCATTTCCCGGAATTGTGCCTGTTCTTCCACGGGCACGCGGGGGCGGGGCGGGCGCCTGGCCAGATCGTGCATGAACCGCCGCCGCTCTTCCGGGCGCATGTTTCGGAAACGCTGGCGCAGTTCCCGCCGTTTCTGCGGTGGCAGTTGTTGAAAACGCTTGCGGGCCTGCAGCAGGCGGCGGCGCTCTTCCGGTGGCAGTTGCTGGAACTGGCGGAATTTGCGCCGCAGCTGTTGTTTCTTTTCTGGTGGCAGCTGTTGCCAGCGCTTGAGTTTCTGCTGTGCCTGCTGGCGCTGTTCCGGGCTCATGGCCAGCCAGGCGCGCGCGCCCTTGCGCAAGTTTTCCTGCTGCTCTTCCGGCATCTCGGCCCATTGGGTGGCAAAGGGCAGCAGGATCCGTTGTTCCTCGGCACTCAGTGCTTCCCAGTCCAGGGCCTGGGCAGGCAGGGTGCAACATAGCAGCAGTAAGGCAAACAGCTTGTTCATGGTCGTTGGGTCCCGGGCTGGTGCGTCGGGTTGGTGGGTTTCCGCTCGGCATCAGCCGGGGTGGTTTCTTCCTTCAGTTTCATCTGTTCAATGGTTTCCGGGTCGGTCAGTTGCCCGTCTTCACTGGCGAAGGTGGCCAGAAACTCCAGCATGGCCGGGTCGGGCAGTGGTGTTTCCACCTTCGGTTCCGCCAGGGCCGGGGCGCTCAGCAGCCACAGACACAGCAGGGGCTCAACTGGTGCCGGCATCCACCTGCTCCAGCCAGGCGTAGAATTCCAGTTCTTCGATCAGCTCCAGGTCGGTGGGTTCGGCCAGCAGTTGCAGGTCTTCCGCCGCCATGCTTGCCGAGACCGGAACCGAGCTGTGTTCACCTGGCCCCGGTGGTGTCATCCACATGGCCAGTACCAGCGTGCAGGCCGTGGCCAGCCCGGCGGGCAGGCCGAAACGCAGCCAGTGCTTGCGGCGCGTGCTGGCCGCGGCTTCATCCAGTGCCTGCTGCCGGGCCTGGTTCAGGCGGGAACGCAGGTGGGCGGGCAGGGTTTCGCAGTCCTGCTGCAGCACCTCGACGATCTGTTTCTTCAGTGCTTCGTCATTCATGATTCAACTCCTGCAATTGTTCGCGCAGGGCCTTGAGCGCGCGGGACAGGTGGGTTTTGACACTGCCTTCACCACAGCCCATGATGCGGGCGGTTTCCGCCACACTGTAACCTTCCCAGTTACGCAGCAGAAAGGCCTGTCGCTGGCGTGGGGGCAGGGCTGCCAGCGCCTGTTGCACCACCTGCTGGCACTGGTCCTGTTCCAGCTCGCCGGCCGGGCCGCTTTCGTGCGGGTCCGGGGCCTGTTCCAGTGGATCGGCTTCGTCGTCATCCCGCTGAAAGAAGACCCGCCAGCGTCGCCGTACCTGCTGCTTGCGGTGCCAGTCGAGAATACGGGAGTTGAGCACGGTATGGAACAGGGGCGGCCATTCCGCTTCCGGCTTGTTGGCGTACCGGCGGGCAAAGGCCAGCATGGCATCCTGCACGATATCCAGTGCTTCTTCATCGTTGCGGGCGGCCAGCCGGGCCATGCGAAAGGCACGGGCTTCGACCCCGGCCAGAAAGCGGTCGAGACGCATGCGGGCCTGGCTGTCGCTGTCATCGCGGGCAGATTCCATGATCCGGTTGTCCGTCAAGCTGTATCCCATCATAGTCTTTGAAGCCGGTTGTGCAAGGGTGGGGTGTATGAAGAGCAACGAATGAGCCTGGCCAACGGTTGACAGGCCACGCAAAAAAACGGCCCGCGCTATGGCGGGCCGGGTTGGTCGGCTTGGTGGCCGGGTTTTGTTCAGCGGATGATCTGGCCGTCCTTGTCCAGTACATGGACTTCGCCCAGGTTCAGCTGGCGAATGCCGGCCTCGATTTTCGATAGGTCACCCACCACCACCCAGGTCAGCACTTCGGGCTTCATGAAGCGGCGGGCTTCCTGCACCACGGCTTCGTCGGCCAGGCTTTCCAGCCGCTTCTGGTAGGTGATGACATGATCGTCCGGGTAGCCGAACTTGCGGATGTTGACCAGCGCCCCCAGTACCGCCCGGGTGGTTTCGTATTTGCCGGGCAGGCTGCGGATCTCGTTGTTGCGGATTTTCTGGATTTCTTCCGCCGTGGGTGGGCGCTCACCGGCCATGGCCTGCACTTCCTTGAGCACTTCCTGCATGGCTTCGATGGTCTTGTCGGTCTGTACCGGCGCGGTGGCCAGCCAGGGCCGCTGCCCGCGGGCACTGATGGCGAAGCTGTAGGCTCCGTAGGCCCAGTGCTTGTCCTCGCGCAGGTTCATGTTGAGACGGGCGCTGAACTTGCCGCCGAAGACATCATTCATCACTTCGAAGGGCAGGGTGCGCTCGCTGTTCATCGGCGGGGCCAGGCGGCCGGCCAGAATCACGCTCTGTTGCGCGCCGGGCTTGTCCAGCAGGAAGATCCGGGGTTTGTCCGGCAGCGCGGCGGTTTTTTCCGGTTTTCGGCCGGCGGGCACGGCGGGGGCTTGCCAGTCGCCCAGGGCCTTTTCCAGCCGGGGCAGCAGTTCATCCATGGTGATGTCGCCGGCAACCAGGATGGTGGCCTTGTCCGGGCGTATCCATTGCTGGTGGAAGGCAACCAGGTCTTCCCGTTTCAGCGCCTGAATGCTGGCCTTGTCACCGCTGCCGGTGAGGATGATGCCGTAGGGATGGTCCTTGCCATAGAGCAGCGGCGGCATGACGCGCAGGGCCAGGGTGCGTGGCTGGGCCTTTTCCTTCTGGATGCGTGCCAGCCATTTGCCGCGCAGGCGTTCGATTTCCGTCTCGTCAAAGGCCGGGTTTTGCAGGATGTCGGCATACAGGGCCAGGGAGGCGTCCAGGTTTTCCTTCAGCGCCGACAGGCTGACGCTGGAGCTGTCCAGGCTGGAGCCAGCGGAAATGTTGGCGCCCAGCCGTTCGGCTTCGGCGGCGATTTCCAGCGCGCTGCGCTTGCGGGTGCCTTCATCCAGCATGCTCAGGGTGAAGTCGGCCCGGCCCTGCAGCTGGCCAAAATCGGCGGCGTAGCCGGCATCGAACAGGGTGGAGATTTCCACCAGCGGCATGGCGTGGCGCTCGGCCAGCACCACTTCCACGCCATTTTTCAGGCGGGCGTGCTGCAGTTCGGGGAAGCGCAGTTCAGGCACCTGCTCGACGGCGGGCAACTGGCTGCGGTCCACTTCCTTGCCGGTTACCTTGCCTTCGGGGAAGGGCAGGATGCTCAGGGTGAAATCACCGCTGCTCAGCCATTTGCGGGCGGCGGTGCGGATGGTCTTGCCGTTGGCGCTGCGCACATCGCGCAGCCAGTCCTTCCAGGCATCGGCCCGGCCCAGATAGGTCTGGTTGCGGCCCAGAATCTGGGCCTTGCCGCCAAAGCCTCCCACTTTTTCCGCACCACGGAGAAAATCGGCCACGGTGCTGGTCTTGACCCGTTCCAGGTCTTTCTTGCCCGGCCCCTTTTTCAGGTAGGCGGCCATGACTTCTTCCATGGCCTGTTCCACGGTTTTCGGGTCCACGCCGGGTTTGACATCCGCCATGAGGATGAAAAGGCCGGCGGCTTCCCCTTCCATGGTGCTGGCCGAGGCGGAGGTGGCGATCTGGTCCTGATAGACCAACCGCTGGTAGAGCGGAGAGTTCTTGCCCTGGCCCAGGGTGGCGGCAGCCAGCTGCAGGGCGTGGTTTTCCGGGTCGCCATAGCCGGGGATGTTCCAGCTCTTGACGATGCGGGCCTGGGGCACGCGGTCGAACTGCTGTACCCGCGTGCTCTCAGTGCGCTTGGCCACCCAGCGCTTCAGGTGCTGTACCGGCTCGCCGGCGGGGATGTTGCCGAAGTATTGTTCCACCTTGGCGCGGGCGGTTTCCAGGTCGATGTCGCCGGCCAGGGTCAGCACGGTGTTGCTGGGGCCGTACCACTTTCTGAACCACTCCTTGACATCTTCCAGGGTGGCGGCATTCAGGTCTTCCATGGAGCCGATGGTGGTCCAGCTGTAGGGGTGGCCCTTGGGAAAGCTGTATTTCATCAGGGTTTCGTACATCTTGCCGTAGGGGCGGTTTTCTCCCTGACGTTTTTCGTTCTGTACCACGCCGCGCTGTTCGTCCAGCCGTTCCTGGGTGATGGCCCCCAGCAGGTGGCCCATGCGGTCGGATTCCATCCACAGGGCCATGTCCAGGGCCGTGGTGGGAATGGATTCGAAATAGTTGGTGCGGTCCAGCCAGGTGGTGCCGTTCATGTCGGTGGCACCGGCCTTTTCAAAAGGCGCGAAAAACTCGTCGTTCCAGTTTTCCGAACCGTTGAACATCAGGTGCTCGAACAGATGGGCAAAGCCGGTCTTGCCGGGTTTTTCATCCTTGGAGCCCACGTGATACCACAGGTTGACCGCCACGATGGGCGCTT
>JALWTZ010000191.1 GCA_026993285.1 Lysobacterales bacterium
GTGGTGGATCTGATTACCCGCAAGGCCTGGATCTGGGACGACTCCGGCGACCCGATGAATTATGAAATCACCGACGTGCCGGAAGACATGGTGGAGCAGGTGGAAGAATACCGCGAAATGCTGGTGGAAACCGCCCTGGAACAGGACGACGACCTGATGGAAGCCTATCTGGAATCCGGTCAGGAGCCTTCCGAGGAAGAGCTCAAGCGCTGCATTCGCAAGGGCACCATCAACCTGGATTTCTTCCCCACCTACTGCGGTTCCTCCTTCAAGAACAAGGGCGTGCAGCTGGTGCTGGATGCCGTGGTGGACTACCTGCCCAACCCCACCGAAGTGAAGCCGCAGCCGGAAATCGACCTGGAAGGCAATCCCACCGGCGAATACGCCATCGTGGACCCGGAGCGCCCGCTGCGTGCCCTGGCCTTCAAGATCATGGATGACCGTTTCGGCGCCCTGACCTTTACCCGCATCTACTCCGGCAAGATCGAGAAGGGCGATACCGTGCTGAACACCGCCACCGGCAAGACCGAGCGCATTGGCCGCATGGTGATGATGCACGCTGACGACCGCGAGGAAATCACCTCCGCCCAGGCCGGTGACATCATCGCCATCGTGGGCATGAAGAATGTGCAGACCGGCCACACCCTGTGTGATCCCAAGGCACCGGCCACACTGGAACCCATGGTCTTCCCCGATCCGGTGATCTCCATCGCCGTGGCGCCCAAGGACAAGGCGGCCTCCGAGAAGCTGGGCGTGGCCCTGTCCAAGATGGTGCAGGAAGACCCCTCCTTCCGCGTGGAAACCGACGAGGATTCCGGCGAGACCATCCTCAAGGGCATGGGCGAGCTGCACCTGGATATCAAGATCGACATCCTCAAGCGTACGCACAAGGTGGAAGTGGAAGTGGGCAAGCCGCAGGTGGCCTACCGTGAAACCATCACCCAGCGTGTGGAAGACAGCTACACCCACAAGAAGCAGACCGGTGGTTCCGGCCAGTTCGCCAAGATCGACTACGTCATCGAACCCGCCGAGCCGGGTACCGGTTTCGAGTTCGAATCCGTGGTTACCGGCGGCAACGTGCCGCGTGAATTCTGGCCGGCCGTGGAAAAGGGCTTCAAGCTCAGCATGGAAGAAGGCGTGCTGGCCGGCTATCCGCTGGAAGATGTGAAAGTGACCCTGGTGGATGGTGGCTACCATGCCGTGGACTCCTCCGCCGTGGCTTACGAGATCGCGGCCAAGAACGCCTATCGCCAGTCCATTCCCAAGGCGGGTCCGCAGCTGCTGGAGCCCATCATGAAGGTGGACGTGTTTACACCGGAAGATCACGTGGGTGATGTGATCGGTGACCTGAACCGTCGCCGTGGCATGATTCAGGGCCAGGAGCCGGGTGCCACCGCCGTGCGGGTGAAGGCCGAAGTGCCCCTGTCGGAAATGTTCGGCTACATCGGCGACCTGCGTACCATGACCTCTGGTCGTGGCCAGTTCTCCATGGAGTTCTCCCACTACGCGCCCTGCCCCAACAACATCGCCGAAGAGGTGATCAAGGAGGCCAAGGCACGCAAGGAGGCCCAGGGCTGAACCCGGCCACTGGACAGCCTGACAGGCAAGCA
>JALWTZ010000192.1 GCA_026993285.1 Lysobacterales bacterium
AACCAGACTTCCTGCCCGCTATAGAGATCGGTTGCCACTGCCGCAAAGGGCGTGGGCAGGTTTTCAATACGCCCATCCGGCATGTGCTGGCGTACAAAGTCAAACAGCTTGTCTCCCTGAATCAGCCCGGCGTCGCCCAGAGTGACATCCAGAAAAGTCAGGATATCTTTCCAGCTCAGCGTCTTGACCCAGCTTTTCAATGGCTTGAGTTGCCCGGCTGCATAGGCCGCGCCCACGAATGCGCCGATCGAGGTCCCCGCCACCACCTGTGGCCGAATGCCCATGTCTGCCAATGTCTCGATCACGCCGATATGCGCCCAGCCACGAGCCGCTCCTGACCCCAGGGCAAGCCCGATGACCGGTTTGCGTCCTTCCGTTTTCATGAGTTCACCTGCCCGCGTGCCTGTAACATCCGTGCTTTCATTTGCCCTACGGCTTCATGCAGCCCTGTGAGCACCGCGCGCGCGATGATGGCATGGCCAATATTCAATTCATGAATCTGTGGCAGGGCGGCAATCGCCTGTACATTGTGGTAATGCAACCCATGGCCGGCATTGACCTGCAAGCCCAGTGAAGCAGCCAATTGGGCCGCCTGAGCCAGGCGTTGATATTCCTGTTGCCGAGTCGCCGCATCCGGAGCATCCGCATAGTTGCCGGTATGCAACTCAATGACCGGGGCAGCGCAACGGCTGGCAGCCTCAATCTGTTGTGGATCCGGGTCGATGAACAAACTGACACGGCAGCCGGCTTCCGCCAGCCGCTTGCAGGCATGACTGACCACGGCTTCCTGGCTGCATACATCCAGCCCCCCTTCGGTGGTCAGTTCCTGTCTTTTTTCCGGCACCAGACAGACATCTTCCGGGCGAAGGGCGCAGGCCTTGTCCAGCATTTCATCCGTAATGGCCATCTCCAGATTCATGCGGGTCTGTAACGTCTGTTTCAGCAGTTCCACATCACGATCCTGAATATGACGGCGGTCTTCCCGCAGGTGCAAGGTAATGGCATCAGCCCCCGCCTGCTCGGCAATCTGTGCTGCATGCACGGGGTCGGGGTAAGGCGTACCGCGAGCCTGGCGCAAGGTAGCGACATGGTCAATATTCACGCCCAGCAAGATGGTGTTCATGGCAGTCCTCTTAACCAGTGAATGATTGGCGGTTTATTGGGGATGGGTCTGATTTTTTTCCAGTTGCATCCATGCCCTCAACAAGGCGCGGCTTTCCTCGCCCGCAGTCGGATGGAGCTGGGTCAGCAGGGTTCGCAACAGCGGGCGTAGTGCTCTCGCCTGTTCCGGCTGCAGGCTTTCTGCTGTCTGTAAATGTTGCAACTGCCTGGCATGAATGGCTCCCGCATGCCCCGGCGAACAGGCTTTCCACCCCGAGTGCAGGTCATATACCCACCAACCTTCCTCCGGGAGTGCCTGCAGATTCAAACCATAGCCCAGCACTTCCAGCAAGGCCAGCTCAAAACGCCGCAACAACACAAACAGTTGCGTCTCATCTGCGCCGGTCAATGCCTGAATCAGCCAATGGTACAGTGAAAACAGACTGTCACAAGCCTCGCCTTCCGGCAAAAGTTTGAACAACAACTCGTTGAGATAAAAACCGGCCAGCAGGTTTCGGCCTTCCAGGGCCAGGGGCAGACCCTCTTGCTCTGCCTGTGTCAGGCTGGGCAGGCTGGAACGACCTCTCCACTGGATTTTCAAAGGCACAAAAGGCTGCATCCAGGCATGGCCGCGCTTGCCTGTACCGCGAGCACCACGAACAATCAGTCGGATGCGTCCTCGATCCCGCAGCAGAAAATCAGCCAGCCAGCTGGTTTCCTTCCAGGGCCTGCGATGTAGCAAGTAGGCGGAATACCACTGGGTATCACCGCCCTTCACGAATCTTCATACCCCAGCTGGCGCAGGGCGCGTTCATCATCCGCCCAGCCCTGTTTGACCTTGACCCACAGCTGAAGAAAAATCTTTTCGCCCAACAGCTTTTCCAGCCGCAGGCGAGCGGCTTTTCCCACCTGTTTCAGCACCTGCCCCTGCTTGCCGATAACAATTTTTTTCTGGCTGTCCCGTTGTACCCAGATGACCGCAGCAATATGCAGGTGCTGGTCCTTGCGCTCCCACTGCTGGATTTCCACCGTCAGTTGATAGGGGATTTCCCGGTGCAGGCGGACGGTCAGTTGTTCACGAATAAACTCGGCAGCCAGAAATCGTTCGGATCGGTCGGTCAGTTGTTCCGGATCATAAAGTGGTTTGCCGAAGGGCAGATGCGCCAGCAATGCCTGTTGCCACTCGGCCACACCCTCACCCTTTTGTGCGGACAGCGGAAAATATTCCGCAAAATCCAGGCGTTTTTGCAGGCTTTCAATATACGGCAAGAGCTGACTACGGTCTTCCATGCGGTCGATCTTGTTGATGACACACCAGACGGGTGCATCCACCTGTTGCAACCGCTCTATGACCAGATCATCTTCCACAGTCCACCTTCCGGCTTCGCAGAGAAAGCAGACAATATCCACATCCTGCAGGCTGGCGGTGGCAATCCGGTTGAGATACCGGTTGATGGCCTGCTGTTTTTCCGGAATGTGGATGCCCGGCATGTCGATAAATACAATCTGGCCCTTGTCCGTGCTGTGGATACCGGCAATGCGATGGCGCGTGGTCTGCGGTTTGTGGGAAACGATACTCAGCGGAACACCAAGAACCTGATTCATCAATGTGGATTTGCCCACATTGGGTCGACCCGCCAACGCCACATAGCCACAATGGCCCTCACCTTCCTGTGCTGCACCAAAGAAATGGTCGATGATGGATTCATTCATTTTTGCTGTTCCTGCAACCGTACCAGCATCTGCTCGGCAGCTTGTTGTTCCGCGCGTTTTCGACTACTGCCCTCCGCCTGCTCGCAACCGGTTTCCGTTCTGCAGGCCACATAAAAAACCCGCTGATGCTCCGGGCCTTCTTCTTTCAATAGTTCATATTCCGGCAGGGGCATGCCCTGTTTCTGCAGCCATTCCTGCAGGCGGGTCTTGGCATCCTTCAGGGGCCGTTCTTTCATGCGTGATTCCACCACAGGAGTGATCTGGCGCAGCACCCACTGGCGCATGGTCGCGAAATCACTGTCCAGGTAGATGGCGGCGATCACAGCCTCAAAGGCGTCGGCCAGTATGGAATCCCTTCGATGACCACCTGCCTTTTTTTCACCCGGCCCCAATTCGATCCACTGCCCAAGGCCCAGGTCCCGAGCCAGCCGGGACAGGGATTCGCCACATACCAGGCGGCTGCGCATGCGAGTCAGATCGCCTTCATCCAGCTTTGGATAGTGTTGGAAAAGCCACTCGGCCACCACGGCGCCAAGCATGCTGTCGCCCAGAAATTCCAGTCTTTCATTATGCGGTTTACCCACACTGCGATGGCGCAGGGCCATGCGTAACAGTTCCGGGTTGTTGAATGTATAGCCGGAAAGATCCGGCAGGGTTTTCATCGTCCGGTAATCTGTTCTTTGTGTTTGAATACGGCTACCAGGTAAAGATTGCCTACCACCGGACGGCGGACTTCATAATCCAGCACCATCCATTTGCCGGTACGATCCCGCTTCAGCTTGATATCCGTGGGTTTGACGGTATCCACATAGGAAACATCAAAATACTTGCTCAGACTGTCACGGATGGTTCTTGGGCTGGCATTGAATGCCCCCGGTTCTTCCGCCACTTTTTGCATGGCTTCCTTGACCGACATGTATTCGAAATACACCGGTGCCATGCGCATGGTTAACACGGCAAAAAATGCCGCCAGTGATGCCGCAATGATAAAACCAATGAGGGTGATGCCTTGTTGTCTGTGCATGGGGAGCCCCTGTTTATTTGATGACGGTACCTATTCTATCGAAACCGATGCCTGCATCCCAATTCATCCAGATCATGAATGCCTTGCCCACCAGGTTCTCTTCCGGCACAAACCCCCAATAGCGGCTGTCACTGCTCATGTCCCGGTTGTCGCCCATGGCGAAATAGTGTCCTTCCGGTACAACCCAACTGCCACCATTGGTGGGGTCGATACGACGGTGGTCCACCAGTATCTGGTGCTCAACGCCTTCCAGGTCTTCCTCGCGCAGTTCAGCTCCGGTCATGTTGCGCCCCTGCCCCGTACCGGTATAGATACCCACAATCTTCTGTGGCATGGGCTGGCCATTTACATACAGCACATGGTTACGATAGCTGATGGTGTCTCCCGGCAAGCCGATGATGCGTTTGATGTAGTCCTGAGAGGGATCTTTGGGATAGCGGAAGACCACCACATCTCCGCGTTCCGGTTCGCCGATTTCCAGAAACTTGTTATTGAATGCGGGAAAACGCAAACCGTAGGCAAACTTGTTGACCAGAATGAAATCACCGATCAGCAAGGTAGGCATCATGGAACTGGAGGGGATGCGAAAAGGTTCTGCAATGAAGGAGCGAATGAACAGCACAACGAACAGCACCGGAAAGAAGTCCTTGGCATAAACCACCAGAAAAGGTGGCGTATCGTCGCGCTTGCGGTGCTTGGCAAAAAACAGGCTGTCCACCAGCCAGATCAGGCCACTGGCCACGGTCAAACCCAAAAGCAGTGCTGCAAAATCCACACTCATGATTGATCCTTTATTTGTTATCCACTTTCAATACCGCCAGAAAGGCTTCCTGGGGAATTTCTACCCGTCCAACCTGTTTCATTCGTTTCTTACCGGCCTTCTGCTTCTCCAGCAGCTTGCGCTTGCGGGTGACATCTCCCCCGTAGCACTTGGCTGTCACATTCTTGCGCAGTGCCTTGACGGTGGTTCTGGCAATGATTTGTGAGCCAATGGCCGCCTGAATGGCCACATCGAACATCTGCCGTGGTATCAGTTCACGCATTTTCTCTGCCAGTTCACGCCCACGGCGCGTTGCGGCATCCCGGTGAACAATCAGGGACAGGGCATCCACCTTTTCCCCATTGATGAGGATGTCCAGCCGCACAAAAGGGCCTGGCTCAAAGCGATCGAAGTGGTAATCAAAGCTGGCAAAACCCCGGCTCACCGATTTGAGGCGATCGAAGAAATCCAGCACCACTTCGCTCAGTGGCAAGTCAAATTCCAGGCTGACCTGCCCGGCCAGATACTGCATGTTCTTTTGCACACCCCGCTTTTCAATACACAGGCCGATCACATTGCCGACATAATCCTGTGGAACCAGAATGCTGCCCTTGATGATGGGTTCGCGGATGGCTGCAATCTTGTTCACGGGTGGCAGTTGTGCCGGGTTGTCCAGTTGGAGCACATCTCCACTGGTTAGTTCCACTTCATAGATCACGGTGGGGGCTGTGGTGATCAGGTCCAGATCATATTCCCGTTCCAGGCGTTCCTGGATGATTTCCATGTGCAGCATGCCGAGAAACCCACAGCGAAAGCCAAAACCCAGCGCTTCGGAGGTTTCCGGTTCAAACTTGAGTGCGGCATCGTTGAGCTGCAGTTTTTCCAGTGCCTCACGAAAGGCACCATAGTCATCCGCGCTGACTGGAAACAAACCGGCGAAGACGCGAGGCTGCATTTCCTGGAAGCCCGGCAGAGGCGCCTGGGCCGGGTTCTTGGCCAAGGTGATGGTATCACCCACAGGTGCGCCATGAACGTCCTTGACCGAGGCAACCAGATAGCCCACCTGCCCGGTCTGCAGTTCATCGGTACGCAAACGCTTGGGCGTGAAAATGCCAAGCTGGTCTACCTGATGCTCATCGCCGGTAGACATGATCCGGATCCTGTCTCCCTTGCGCACAGAGCCGTTGACCACGCGAATCAGGGAGACCACGCCCAGGTAGTTGTCAAACCAGGAATCAATGATCAAGGCTTGCAGGGGGGCGTCCGCATCGCCTTCCGGTGGCGGAACCTGCGTGACCAGCCGTTCCAGCAATTCCTGAACGCCGAGACCGGTCTTGGCGCTGACCAGCAGGGCATCCGAGGCATCGATGCCAATAATGTCCTCGATCTCGGTCTTGACTTTCTCCGGATCTGCCGAGGGCAGGTCCACCTTGTTCAATACCGGGATCACCTCCAGCCCCTGCTCGACCGCGGTATAGCAGTTGGCCACCGACTGCGCTTCCACACCCTGGGCGGCATCCACCACCAGCAAGGCCCCCTCGCAGGCAGCCAGCGAGCGCGAAACCTCATAGGAAAAATCCACATGCCCCGGCGTATCGATAAAGTTGAGCTGATAGGTTTCCCCGTCCGCAGCCCGATAATCCAGCGAGACGCTTTGCGCCTTGATGGTGATGCCGCGTTCCCGCTCGATATCCATATTGTCCAGTACCTGTGCCTCCATCTCCCGCTCGCTCAGGCCACCACAGATCTGGATAAAACGATCCGCCAGTGTGGATTTGCCATGGTCCACGTGGGCAATGATGGAAAAGTTGCGGATGTTACGCATGGGTACAGGCATTCAGAGTGGTTCCGTCACGGTTGGAAAACGCGCCATTTTCACAGGATTGCCCGGCTGAAACAAGCGCCTCCGGAAACTGGGGAAAGAAAAAAGGGCCTGCCGAATGACAGGCCCTGGCTGTTTGGTGGGCACGACTGGGATTGAACCAGTGACCCCCACGATGTCAACGTGGTGCTCTACCGCTGAGCTACGCGCCCGAAAGACGGCGAATCTTACCTTGCTGTTTCTCCCGTGACAAGCCCTTAATCCCGCTTA
>JALWTZ010000193.1 GCA_026993285.1 Lysobacterales bacterium
GGTTGATCCTTACCGTACTGGTGGGGCTGGGCTTCATTACCGGTTTCCTTGGTTTTATTCTGATTTTCCCGTTGACGGCCCATGCTTCCTGGCATGCCTTCCGCAGTGTGGTGCAACTGCCCTCCGGGCTGGATTGCGAACACAAGGCGGAAGTACTGGCCGAGGCGGCCGGGCAAGGCGGCGAAAGCCCCTCGGCAGGGGACGAACCACCAGCAGCGGAAGAAGCCCGCGGCTGAACCCCGGGCAGGCCCGGAATCCGGGCCTGCCGCCATGGCTCCGGTTCAGGCCGCGGCTTCCAGCGAAGCCTTGCCCTGTTTCAGCAACAGGAAGCGGTCTTCCATCTGTGGCACGATCTGTTCCATGTTCGCCAACTTGACCGGGCCATAGCCGCGTATGCCTGCCGGCAGTTCCAGCAGGGCCTGCGCCGCTGGCAGTTTTTCCTCATCCAGATGTTGGGCCAGCCAGTCAAGCTGATCGCGGTATAACGCGATCAGGGCCCGTTCCCGCCTGCGCTCCTCGCTGCGGCCAAAGGGGTCGAAGGGGGTTTTGCGCAACCACTTGAAACGGGCCAGCAGGGCGAATACCCGCTCCATCCACGGGCCGAAGGTCTTTTTCTCTGGCCGGCCATCCGGGCCCATCTTGCTCATCAGCGGCGGGGCCAGATGGAATTGCAGGCGGAAATCTCCTTCAAAGGTTTCACCCAGTTGCTGGCGGAAGGCCGGGTCGGCAAACAGACGGGCCACTTCATATTCATCCTTGTAGCTCATCAGGCGGAACAGCTGGGTGGCCGCGGTTTGCACCAGGGCCTCGCCACCGGGCAGGCCTTCCGCCTTGCGGCGCAGGGCCTCGATATCCTCGCGGTACTGCCGTGCCCAGGCCGCGTCCTGCCAGGCGGTGAGTTTTTCGCTGTAGAAATCCAGCCACTGGTCCAGGGTTCGGGGTGTCGGGGTTTCTTCCACGGTGTGCAGCCGGGCCACCACTTCCTTGACCTGTTCCGGCCGGGCAGCGGTGAGCCGGCCCCAGCGGAAGGCCGTCTGGTTGAATTCCACCGCCACGCCATTGAGTTCGATGGCCCGCAACAGCGCGGCCTCGGACACGGGAATCAGGCCCTTCTGCCAGGCATAGCCCACCATGAACAGGTTGGTGGCAATGGAATCGGTCATCAGCTCGGTGGCCAGGTGGCTGGCATCCACCAGATCGATGGCCTGTTCACCAATGGCTTCCACCAGGGTTTCCACCAGTGCCTTGCGCGGAAACTGCAAATCCGGCTGGCGGGTGAAGGCGCCGGGCATGGTTTCCTCGGTATTGATCACCGCCTGGGTCTTGCGTTCGCGCATCTTGGCCAGTGCTTCCGCCTCGGCGCTGACCACCAGATCGAATCCCAGCACCAGGTCGGCTTCGCCGGCGGCAATGCGTACCGCGTGCAACTGGGCGCTTTCATCGGCAATACGGATATGGGAGGTCACCGCGCCGCCTTTCTGGGCCAGGCCGGTCTGATCCAGCACGGTCACCCCCTTGCCTTCCAGATGCGCGGCCATGCCCAGCAGGGCGGCAATGGTCACCACGCCGGTACCACCCACCCCCGTCAGCAGGATGTTAT
>JALWTZ010000194.1 GCA_026993285.1 Lysobacterales bacterium
ATAACATCCTGCTGACGGGGGTGGGTGGTACCGGCGTGGTGACCATTGCCGCCCTGCTGGGCATGGCCGCGCATCTGGAAGGCAAGGGGGTGACCGTGCTGGATCAGACCGGCCTGGCCCAGAAAGGTGGGGCGGTGACCTCTCATATCCGTATTGCCGATGAAAGCGCCCAGTTGCACGCGGTACGCATTGCCGCCGGCGAAGCCGACCTGGTGCTGGGATTCGATCTGGTGGTCAGCGCCGAGGCGGAAGCGCTGGCCAAGATGCGCGAACGCAAGACCCAGGCGGTGATCAATACCGAGGAAACCATGCCCGGCGCCTTCACCCGCCAGCCGGATTTGCAGTTTCCCCGCAAGGCCCTGGTGGAAACCCTGGTGGAAGCCATTGGCGAACAGGCCATCGATCTGGTGGATGCCAGCCACCTGGCCACCGAGCTGATGACCGATTCCATTGCCACCAACCTGTTCATGGTGGGCTATGCCTGGCAGAAGGGCCTGATTCCCGTGTCTGAGGCCGCGCTGTTGCGGGCCATCGAACTCAACGGCGTGGCGGTGGAATTCAACCAGACGGCCTTCCGCTGGGGCCGGCTCACCGCTGCCCGGCCGGAACAGGTCAAGGAAGTGGTGGCCCGGTTGCATACCGTGGAAGAAACCCCGACACCCCGGACCCTGGACCAGTGGCTGGATTTCTACAGCGAAAAACTCACTGCCTGGCAGGACGCGGCCTGGGCACGGCAGTATCGCGAGGATATCGAGGCCCTGCGCCGCAAGGCGGCCGGCCTGCCCGGTGGCGAGGCCCTGGTGCAAACCGCGGCCACCCAGCTGTTCCGCCTGATGAGCTACAAGGATGAATATGAAGTGGCCCGGCTGTTTGCCGACCCGGCCTTCCGCCAGCAACTGGGCGAGACCTTTGCCGGAGACTACCGCCTGAAATTCCACCTGGCACCACCACTGATGAGCAAGCCAGGCCCGGACGGGCGGCCGGAGAAAAAGACCTTTGGCCCGTGGATGGAGCGGGCCTTTGCCTTGCTGGCCCGTTTCAAGTGGCTGCGCAAAACCCCCTTCGACCCCTTTGGCCGCAGCGGGGAACGCAGGCGGGAGCGGGCCCTGATCGCGTTATACCGCGATCAGCTTGACTGGTTGGCCCAACATCTGGATGAGGAAAAACTGCCGGCGGCGCAGGCCCTGCTGGAACTGCCGGCAGGCATACGCGGCTATGGCCCGGTCAAGTTGGCGAGCATGGAACAGATCGTGCCACAGATGGAAGATCGCTTCCTGCTGTTGAAACAGGGCAAGGCTTCGCTGGAAGCCGCGGCCTGAATCGGACTCATGGCGGCAGGCCCGGAATCCGGGCCTGCCCGGGGTTCAGCCGCTGGCTTCTTCAGCTGCTGGCTGTTCATCTTCCGCCGAGGGGCCTTCGCTGCCTTGCCCGGCAGCTTCGGCCATCACCTCCGCCTTGTGTTCGCAATCCAGTCCGGAGGGCAGTTGCACCACACTGCGGAAGGCATGCCAGGAAGCATGGGCCGTCAACGGGAAAATCAGAATAAAACCAAGGAAACCGGTAATGAAGCCCAGCCCCACCAGTACGGTAAGGATCAACC
>JALWTZ010000195.1 GCA_026993285.1 Lysobacterales bacterium
GCCGGTCTGGTGGTGGTCAACACCTGTGGTTTTATCGATTCGGCCAAGGCCGAGTCCCTGGCGGCCATTGGCGAGGCGCTGGCGGAAAACGGCAAGGTCATCGTCACCGGCTGCATGGGGGTGGAATCGGAGGAGATACTCCGGCAATACCCGGATGTGCTGGCGGTCACCGGCCCGCAGCAGTACGAGGCGGTGATGCAGGCGGTGCATGAATACCTGCCGCCGGAAAGCGAGCCGCAACCCCATCTGGACCTGGTGCCGCCGCAGGGCATCAAGCTCACCCCGCGTCACTATGCCTATCTGAAGATTTCCGAAGGCTGCAACCACAGCTGCAGCTTCTGCATCATTCCCGATCTGCGCGGCAAACTGGTGAGCCGGCCGCTGGGCGAGGTGATGGGCGAGGCCGAGCGGCTGGTACAGTCCGGCGTGCGCGAGCTGCTGGTGATTTCGCAGGATACCAGCGCCTACGGCGTGGACGCGGGTTACCCCCTGAGTTTCTGGGGTGGCCGGCCGGTGAAAACCCGTTTTCAGGAACTGTGCCAGACCTTGGCGGAACTGGAGGTATGGGTGCGCCTGCACTATGTCTATCCCTACCCGCATGTGGACCACATCATCCCGCTGATGGCCGAGGCGCGCATCCTGCCCTATCTGGACATTCCCTTCCAGCATGCCAGCCCGCAGGTGCTCAAGGCCATGCGCCGGCCCGCCCATGCCGAGAATGTGCTCAAGCGGCTGGAAAACTGGCGCGCCCAGTGCCCGGACCTGGCCATCCGCAGTACCTTCATCGTGGGTTTTCCCGGCGAAACCGAGGCGGATTTCCAGCTGCTGCTGGACTGGCTGGCCGAGGCGCAACTGGACCGGGTGGGCTGTTTCACCTACTCGCCGGTGGAAGGCGCGGCCGCCAATGACCTGCCCGGGCAGGTACCAGAAGCGGTCAAGCAGGAACGCTGGGAGCGGTTCATGGCCGTGCAGCAGCAGATCAGCCAGGAAAAACTGCGCCAGCGGGTGGGGCGGGTGGAGCCCATTCTCATTGACGCAATCGCCGAACAGGGCGTGATTGGCCGCAGCCGCTACGATGCCCCGGAAATCGACGGGGTGGTGCATGTGCCGGAGGGCGAAGGCCTGCAACCGGGTGATCTGGTGGAGTTGATGATTATCGACTCCGACGAATACGACCTGGTGGCTTCCCCCGATTTTGGAGATGACTGGTGAGCAGCGCGAAGCCGGTGGATTTTATCGTTATCGGTGCCGGCATGGCCGGTGCGGCGGCCGCCTATGAACTGGCGGCGCTGGGTTCGGTGGTGGTGCTGGAACGGGAGGACATGCCCGGCCGGCATTCCACTGGCCGTTCCTCGGCCCTGTTTGATGAATCTTACGGCAAGGCGCCGGTACGGCGGCTGACCATTGCTTCCCGCCCCTTTCTGGAAAACCCGCCGGAGAATTTTTGCGAAAGCCCGCTGCTCAGCCCGCGGCCGATGATGGTCATCGGCACCGAGGCCCAGCAGGCGGCCCTGCAGGCCTTTTATGACGACAACCAGCCCATGCTGGGTAATTTGCAGTGGCTGGATGCCGAGGCGCTGCATGAACGGGTGCCG
>JALWTZ010000196.1 GCA_026993285.1 Lysobacterales bacterium
CGAAATTGTGGACCTCCACGGTCCATTCCGCTGCCTGTGCCGCGGTCAACGGCAATAGCAACAAAGCAAACAGGTATCGATAAAACATGAGCACCTCCCGCGTTGATGAGCACTTGGATCAACGGCCGGAGGCATAAAAGGAGGACAAACAGACAAAAAAAACCGCATCCGGTGTTTAGACCGTGATGCGGTTCACAGGATTCCGGCAATTGGCTGTGGATCAGTCCGGCAGGTTCAACATACCTCTTACGCGATAAAGGTGGGCATCTTCCTTCTTCAGCGCGGGCTGGTCGAGATCAAGTTTTTGCCAGTCCTCCAGCCAGAAATGGCGCTTTGTCGCGCTGCTGCGCCGCATCACCAGCGTGTTGTGCTCCCAAACATACAGCACATCATGTAACTTGAGCTTGCGCAGGGTGAGTTTTTTCTTAACGGATTTACCCTTGTTGTAGATGCGCTCCAGTTTTTTTCGCTCGGTTGATACCGGATCCTCAATGCCGGCCCCGGCAGTCGCCTTGGTATTTGTTTCCTTGGCAACCTGGGGTACTGACGGAGCCTGGTCTGCAGTTTTCGTACTGGATGATTGGCTGACAAATTTGCGTGATCGTGTCCTTATCGGCTTGCGAGAGGAATGACTTTCCTTGTCGGCTTTATTGTCGTTCCGGGGATCGGGTTGGGATGCCATCTGTGATCCACTCTCTGCCTTACTGGCAGGGCCAGAGCCTTTTGCAGATTCATGGGGCCTGCTACGCAGCTTGGTGCCACTGGCAACCTGAGTAGCACGATTGGCTGGCAACGGTTTGCCCAAAGGCACTAGCCCCGGTGTGGTCAGGGTGTTCTGACTGATCGCGGCCACGGAATGAATGTTCGTTTCAGCTACCGGCTTGACGTTAAAATCCGCCTCCGGCTTTTCTTCCGGCAACTGGATTTCCGGAGCCAGCGCCTTGGGATTGGCTTTCTGTTCCGGTTGCAGCAGCCAGGCTTTCATTTTGCCCGAGGGGCTTTTTTTCAGCCGGATCTTTATCTGTGGCCAGGCCTTGCGCAGCAGACTGGCAATTTGCTGCCGCCAGCTGTCCGGGGCCATGACCACCACGGGCTTACGGGCAATTTTGGCCGATTCCGCCAGTGCGATGAGATCATTTTCGGCGTTGCCGCTTACCAGATCCGATGCTTTCAGCTCTACGGATTCCAGATCCTGCGCCTGCAGGGCCATACTGGCCAAAATCAATAAAATACTTGAAATTATCTTCATAATCTATTGTTTTATAATAGTTTCAAAGAATTGCGGTTCTACCAGTATGGCTTCAAGCCCCTGCTCATCCACAACGGGAATGCCCAATGTTCGTGCCTTGTCCAGCTTGGAGCCAGCGGCTTCTCCGGCAATTACGGCAGCCGTTTTTTTCGATACGCTGCCGGCCACTTTCGCGCCCAGCGCTTCCAGCGCTGCCTTGATCTCGCTGCGCGGGCGGCGCAGTGTACCGGTCAACACCAGTGTACGTCCAGCCAGTGGCAGCGTTTGTACCGTATCCGCTTGCTGTTCCGGCCAGTGGATACCGGCAGCCAGCAACTGCTCGATGACCTGCCGGTTATGTGCTTCGGCAAAAAAACTGACGATATGGTCAGCCACCACGGGGCCGATGTCCTCCACGGCTTCCAGCGCGGCCTGGTCGGCCTGCATCAAGGCTTCCAGCGAGCCGAAATGCCGGGCCAGCGCCCTGGCCGTGGCTTCACCCACTTCACGAATGCCCAAGGCAAAGAGAAAACGCTCCAGGGTGGTTTCCCGGCTGCGGTCGATGGCCCGCAACAGATTGCGGGCGGATTTCTCCGCCATGCGTTCCAGCGCGGCCACTTGCTCCAGACGCAAGTGGTAGAGATCTGCCGGGGTTTGCACCAGTTCCCGCTCCACCAGCTGATCTACCAGCTTGTCCCCCAGCCCTTCGATATCCATGGCCTTGCGCGAGGCAAAATGCTTGATGGCCTGCTTGCGCTGGGCCGGGCAGAACAGGCCGCCGGTACAACGGCTGACCGCCTCCCCTTCCGCCCGGTGTATGCGGGAGCCACAGACCGGGCAATGCGTGGGCATGACAAAGGGCTGTGCGTCGGCCGGGCGGCGCTCCGGTATGGCGCGCACCACTTCCGGAATGACATCGCCGGCACGGCGCACAATGACCCAGTCACCGATGCAGATGCCCTTGCGGCGGATTTCATCCTCGTTGTGCAGGGTGGCGTTGGTGACGGTCACACCACCGACTTGCACCGGCTCCAGCCTCGCCACCGGCGTGACCGCGCCGGTACGGCCGATCTGCACGTCGATGGCCAGCAGGCGGGTGCTGACTTCCTGGGCGGGGAATTTCCAGGCAATGGCCCAGCGGGGGGCGCGGGTGACAAAGCCCAGTGTCTCCTGCGCCTGCAGGTCGTTGACCTTGAAAACCAGCCCGTCGATTTCATAAGGCAGGGTATCGCGCTTGTTCAGCATGTGTGCGTGATAATCACGACAGCCGGCAAACCCTTGCACGGTAGTGGCATCGGGGCAGACCGGAATACCCCAGCCACGCAGTTTTTGCAGAATGCCGGTGTACTGCCCGGCCAGTGTTTCGCTGCACAGACCGATGCCGTAACTGTAGAAGGCCAGCGGCCGCCTGGCGGTGATTTTCGGGTCCAGTTGCCGCAGGCTACCGGCCGCGCCGTTGCGCGGGTTGGCCAGGGGCTTTTCCCCGCGCTCCAGCGCCCGCCGGTTCCAGGCCTGGAAGCCGGCGATGGGCATGTACACCTCTCCGCGCACTTCCAGCTCCTTCGGCCAGTCCTGGCCGCGCAGGCGCAGGGGAATGGCCGGGATGGTGCGCGCGTTGGCGGTGACATCCTCGCCGGTTTCGCCATCGCCCCGGGTGGCGGCTTGGACCAGTTGGCCGTTGCGATACAGCAGGGAAATGGCCAGGCCGTCGAATTTGGGTTCCGCCGACCAGCAGATGCTGGATTCGGCAACGCCCAGCCCGTCGGCCACGCGCTGGCAGAAATCCCGCATTTCCCCTTCACTGAAGACATTGTTCAGCGACAGCATGGGCACGGCATGGCGCACCGTGGCAAAGCCGTCTCTGGGTTTTCCCCCGACCCGCTGTGTGGGTGACTCGGGGGTGATCAGTTCGGGGAACTGGCCTTCCAGCACCTGCAGGCGGCGAAACAGGGCATCGTATTCCGCATCGGGGATGCTGGGCTCATCCAGCACATAGTAGCGGTAGTTGTGGCTTTCGATTTCCTCGCGGAGCTTTTGGACTTCTTCCCGGGCCTGCTGCAGTTTCATCCATGCTCCCGGTCGTACATGCGCATTTGCTCACGCAGGTGAACGATGCCCTGCCGTGCCAGGGGGTTGCCATCCCTGTCCAGCAGGCGGCCTTCAAGGATCTCGGTCAGCCGCTCGGCGGTGGCCAGCATGGCATCGAAGGAATCCAGCGCGCCCATGGGGTTGGGCAAGGGAAAATAGAGCAGAACAGCCGGGGTATGCAGTTCATCCATCCGATCCAGGTCAAAACTACCCGGTTCCTGCACATTGGCCAGCGAATACCAGATCTGTTCGCCCTGGTCTGATTCCAGCATGCGGTGATACAAGCCGTTCTGATAGCTCAGGCCGGTGCGGTCCGCGGCCATGCAGATGTCCGCGCCGCGCAACCAGGCACCCTTTTGCCCAACGATACGAATGATGACCACTTCATCCTGTTTCAGCGGCTGCGGTTCCTGCGCGTTTTCAGGGGCTTCCGCTTCTGTGGTACCGGCGGTTTCTGCCGGTATCGCCGCGGCCTCAGCCTCGACAGGCAGGCTGTGCGGATCCAGTACCGGTTCACTGCGCTCGGCAGGTGGTGTTTTCTTGGGACGGCGCAGCTTGTCCAGTGGCTGATAAACCCCCCAAAGGTAGATGCCGGCCAGCAACAACAGGCCCAGTACCAGCAATATCCAGCGCAGGGTGGCGGTATCCATGCAGGGTTAGTCTCCGGATCGTGATCAAAAGCGGAAGTATATCAGCCATCCACCATCTGGGTGGCTTCCTCGAGATCCACCTGCACCAGGCGGGAAACCCCCGGTTCACGCATGGTAACGCCACTGAGCTGCTGGGCGATTTCCATGGTGACCTTGTTGTGGGTAACAAAGACGAACTGCACCTGTTCCGACATCTCCTTCACCAGCTGGCTGAAGCGGCCCACATTGGCATCGTCCAGTGGCGCATCCACCTCATCGAGCATGCAGAAGGGCGCCGGGTTGAGGTTGAAGATGGCAAAGACGAAGGCCACGGCGGTGAGCGCCTTTTCCCCGCCGGAAAGCAGGTGGATATTGCTGACCCGCTTGCCCGGGGGGCGGGCCATGATGGTGACACCGGTTTCCAGCAGGTTGTCGTCGGTCAGTTCCAGATAGGCGTGACCGCCACCGAAAAGCTTGGGAAACAGCGCCTGCATGCCCTGGTTGACCTTGTCGTAGGTATCCTTGAACAGGGTGCGGGTTTCGCGGTCGATCTTCTGGATGGCCTTCTCCAGCGTGGCCAGGGCCTGCTGCAGATCCTCGTGTTGCTCGTCCATCCACTGCTTGCGCTCGGCTTCCTGCTGGTATTCCTCGATGGCGGCCAGGTTGACCGGCTCCAGCCTGCGGATTTTGGCCTCCAGGCCTTCAATCTCTTCGTCCAGCTTTTC
This sequence comes from Lysobacterales bacterium, assembly GCA_026993285.1. Classification (GTDB taxonomy): domain Bacteria; phylum Pseudomonadota; class Gammaproteobacteria; order Xanthomonadales; family S139-57; genus S139-57. The sequence continues at coordinate 4,671 of JALWTZ010000196.1, forward strand.
CAGGGACAGGTTTTCATCCAGGCTGTCCAGCACCGTCTGCAATGCCATACCGGTGGAGGTGATGCTCTGATGCAGGTTTTCCACCTGCATGCGGGTGGACTGCAACTGCAGGCGGGCCTGTTCGGCCTGCGCGCGCGCCGCTGACACGGCCTGTTCCCGTTGCAGCCGCTCCTTTTCCGCCGCTTGCAGAGCCTGCTCCACCTCCTGTACCTGCTGTTGCGAGGCGCTCAGGCGCTCTTCCACGGCATTGCGCAGCTCCAGGGCATCGGCCTTGCCCTGGCGAACCTTCTCCAGTGGCGCTTCCAGGCCGGCCCGTTCCTCGCGCAGGGCGGAAAGCTGGTCGGATTGTTCGATGAAATCCCGCCGCATGCGCTTTAGGCCATTGTCCAGCCCTTCCACGGTGGTGCGGTGTTTTTCCAGCTCCAGCAGGCGGGTTTGCAGTTGCATGCGTGCTTCTTCGCTCTCCCGGCCCAGCTGTTCCAGCGTCGCGCTGGCCTGGTCTCGCTGCTGGCGCAGTGTTTCCAGTTGTTCCCCCTGGGCTTCCAGTTGTTCCAGCCATTCGGCCAGTTCAGCCCTGGCCGGTTGCAGGCGTTCTTCCAGTTCCGCAAGTTCGTGGGCGTAGCGTTCCAGGTGCTGTCGCAGGTTGTGTACCTGCTGTTGCCATTGTTGCTGTTGCTGCTCTTCCCGGCGAATCTGCTGGCGCAGTTGCTGCATGGTCTGGCGCAGGGGAACGGCCTGCTGGCGGCATTCCTGGAACTGCTGCTCGTGCTGGCTGGCCTCGGCAGCCTGCGATTCCGCCTGCTGTTGCAGTTTTTCCGCCTCGTCCTCCAGTCGCGCAATTTCTTCTTCCAGGGCCTCCAGTTGCCGGGCGCGCAGGAGCTGGCCGTCTTCCGCCTGGCCGGGCTGACGGATGAAATCCCGCCCCGCCCACCAGCCATCGGGGGTGATGACGCTTTCTCCAGCCGGCAGCCCGGAGAGGCTGTCCAGGGCCTGTTGCCGGTCTTCCCGTGGGTGAATGCCGGCAAGCCAGGCGTGCAGGAAGGCGGGCGCCTGTACTTTCTCGTTCAGGCCTCCCCTGCCCCGTGTTTGTGGCCGGGCCAACAGGGCCAGTTGAGGTGGCAGCTCGCTTTCTTGTCGCAGGGTTTCCAGCTGTTCCGGCTCCAGTACCGGCAGTGAAAGCCACGGGGACAGCGCCTGCTCCACCGCCTGCTGCCAGGCCGGTTCCACTTGCAGCACCTGGGCCAGCGTGGGGCAGTCATCCAGCCCCCGGGCCTGCAGCCATTGCTTGAGCTTGCCGGAGCGGGCCTGTTGCTGCAGGGCTTCCAGCGAGGCCTTGCGCCCCTTTTTCTGCTGCAGGCTTTCCTGCAGGGCGTGCAACTGTTGCCGCAGGGCAGCGGCCTGTTCGCGGGCCTGTTGCCCCTGTGCGGCGGCCTCCTCGGCCAGCTGTTGCAGGGCTTCATCCCGGGCCAGCAGGCTTTCCATTTCCGCTTCCAGCCGGGGCAGCGGGCTGTCGGGTGGCTGTTGCTCCAGCGTTTCCAGGGCCTGGCGGTCACGCTGCTGTTTGTCCAGCAGTTGCTGCTGCTGGGCTTCCAGCTGGGCAATGGTGGCACGCTGGCCTTCGGCCTGGCGCAGCAGTTGCTGGTGATGTTGTTGCTGCTCATCCCACTGTTGCAGCAGTTGCTGCTGGGCTTCCATGGCCTTTTGCCGGGCCTGTTGCCGCTGTTGCCACTGTTCTTCCATGAACTGCAGTTGGGGTTCGTGCTGCGCCAGCCAGTTACGGCTTTCCGCCAGCCGCTGTTCGTCTTCCTCGGTATGGCGGGCCAAGGCTTCCAGCTTCTGTTCCAGGTTGCGTATGTCCTGATCCAGCCGTTGCCGCTGTTGCTGCAGGTGGGTTTCTTCCTGTTCCAGCCGGCTCAGTTCGGCCATGGCCTGATAACGTTCGTTCTGAATC
>JALWTZ010000197.1 GCA_026993285.1 Lysobacterales bacterium
AGGATGCTCACCCCTGGATCCTCCCCTACGCGCATTGGGTCACACCTTCCGCAGGTGGATGCGGAGCGGGTCGTGACTTGTGTGATCTGCTGCTGGAAGCACAGGGGCACAAGGATACCGAGCTGGCATTCTGGAGCCAATCTTGAAACGGGCGTGGCTGCTGCTGGTGCTCTTGCTGTTGGCCAGTACAAGTTTCTGGTGGAAGCAACGCATGCAAAAAACCGCAAGTCCGGACAAGGCAACCAGCTTTGAATACCAGATCGAAGGCCTGAAGCTGCTCAGCACCAATGCGCGCGGGGAAGCCGAATTGGAACTGCAGGCTCGATCCCTGCAGAAAGCTACTGACCAGCCCCTGTTGCAATTGGCCGACCCGGTCATTCGCCTCAATGATCAGACAACCAAAAAGGCCACCACGGAAAAGGGCGGCTGGTTCTGGTCCATCCGGGCAGTGGAAGGCTGGCTGCACTCGGATTCCCAAGTGGTTGACCTGAGACAGGATGTACAGGTCGCGCAGCTCAAAACCGAAAAACCGCTGCGCATTCATGGTGAAAGTCTGCGTTATCACCCGGCCAAACGGCTGGCCACCAGCGAATCGGTCATCACCATGACTCAAGGCAGCCTGAAGTTGACTGCAACGGGCATGCGAGCCGATTTTCAGGCACAGACCATTCAGTTGAACCAGGCCGTTCAAGGAAGTTTCCATGTTCCATAAGCCGCCATTACATCCTGTCTGCATGGCCCTGTTGCTTGCCCTTTCCGGCAACGAAGCCCTGGCTGACAAGCCCGGAGCCGTGCAGCCTCCCATACATTTCAAGGCCGACCACTCCCTTTCCCGTCTCAAGGAAGGCATCACCGAACTGGAAGGAAAAGTGGAAATCTCCCAGGGCAACAGCCTCATCCAGGCAGACAAGGCCATCCTGCGGAGTGTCAAGGGCAAGGTGGAACAGATCGAGCTGCTGGGTCAACCGGCGCACTGGCAAATGAAACCGGATAAAGGGACTGAAATCCAGGCTCAGGCACTGACCATTCGCTACCATGTGCGCAGCGACCGCATTGAGCTGGAAGGACAAGCGGAAATCACCCAGGGTAAAAGCCATGCCCAGGGAGAATACTTTCAGTTGAACCGAAAGACCGGTGAACTGCTGGGTGGCGAGGCCGACGGCAACAAGGGGCGGGTTGAACTGACTTTGCCACCGCCCGAACCAGACAACAACACAACCAACAAGAGCAAACCCGATGCTCCGCGCTGAACAGCTTGCCAAACAGTACAAGGGCCGGCAGGTGGTGGAAAATGCCAGCCTGGAAGTACACCGTGGCCAGGTCACGGGGCTGCTGGGGCCCAATGGCGCCGGCAAGACAACCTGTTTCTACATGATCGCCGGGCTTGTGCCCGCCGATGCCGGCTACATTGAACTGGATGGCCACGACATCACTCACCTGCCGGTCCACCAGCGCGCCCGCGCCGGTCTGGGCTATCTGCCACAGGAAGCTTCCGTATTCCGCAAGATGTCCGTCGAGGACAACATTCTCGCCATTCTTGAACTTCGCCCCGACCATACGCGCCAGCAACACCGGGAACGGCTGGAACAG
>JALWTZ010000198.1 GCA_026993285.1 Lysobacterales bacterium
ACCGGGGCGCCTGCCATGCCATTTCCCGCCTGAATGAGGAACAGCGCCAGCGCGGGGTGGCCACCCATTCTTCCGGCAACCATGGCGCCGCCCTGGCCCTGGCCGCGCAGGAGGCCGGGGTGGAATGTACCGTGGTCATGCCCCGGAACGCCCTGGAAGCCAAGAAGGCCAATGTGGCCCGCTACGGCGCGCGTGTCATCGAGTGCGAACCCGGCCAGCAGGCACGGGAAGAAGGCCTGGCCGCCTGGCTGGCATTCAGCCAGGCCGTGCCCATCCCCCCCTATGACCATCCGGACATCATTGCCGGCCAGGCCACTGCCACCCTGGAATTTCTGCGCCAGCAGCCGGAGCTGGATGCCCTGATTGCTCCCGTAGGCGGTGGTGGCCTGCTGGCCGGCGCGGCCCTGGCACTGAGCTGGAAGCGACCGGAAACAGCCCTGTTTGGCGCGGAGCCGGCCGGTGCCGACGACACGCATCGCTCACTGCTCAAGGGCCAACGCCAGCCGCTGACCACAGTGGATACCCTTTGTGACGGCTTGCGGGCACAAGTGGGCGAGTTGACCTTCCATATCCTGCAGCAGCATGTGCAGGCGGTACTGACCGTGGAAGATTCGGCCACGGTGGCGGCCACCCGCCAGTTGTTCGAACACCTGAAAATCGTGGTGGAACCTTCCTCGGCCATTACCTTGGCGGCACTGGCACAGCAGCCCGGGCTGTTTCAGGGCCAGCGGGTGGGCCTGATACTGACCGGCGGCAATGTGGATCTGGACCGGCTGCCCTGGCAGATGCAACCGGCGGCTCAATAGCCGGCGGCCTGCCCGTCCTTGCGGGATTCCGAAGCCCCGGCCCAGCTGCCGTTTTCCAGCCGCATGATAGCCTGATACCCCCCGTAGCCTCCCCGGCTGAAACCCAGTTTGTGCCCCCGGCTGATCAATTCCCGCCGGGTTTCCAGGCTGAAGCCCGTTTCCAGATTCAGCCGTCCGCCATCGGTCATGGTCTCGCCGGTGGGCTGGGATGAACCGGCATGGCGCACACGCGGGGCATCACCGGCTTCCTGCAGGTTCATGCCGAAATCGATCAGGTTGACCAGAATCTGCACATGGCCCTGGGGTTGCATGGCCCCGCCCATCACGCCGAAACTCAACCAGGGCTGGCCCTTGCGGGTGACAAAGGCCGGGATGATGGTGTGAAAGGGGCGCTTGCCCGGCGCATAGCTGTTGAAATGGCCCGGTTCCAGATTGAACAGCTGGCCCCGGTCCTGCAGGATGAAACCCAGCCCCGGCGGCGTCATGCCCGAGCCCATACCACGGTAATTGCTCTGGATCAGGGACACCATGTTGCCCCAGCGGTCAGCGGTGGTGAGATAGATGGTGTCCCCTTCCTCCAGTGGCGCATCACCAGCCGGCAGCCGGCGGGCCGCCCGGTCCATGCGGATCAGCTGGCGTCGCTGGGCGGCATAGTCATCGGAAATCAGCCAGTCCACCGGAATCGTGTTGAACGCCGGGTCGGCATAGAAACGGGCCCGGTCCTCGAAAGCCAGTTTCTTGGCCTCGGTGAACACATGCAGGTAATCGGCCGAACCGAAAC
>JALWTZ010000199.1 GCA_026993285.1 Lysobacterales bacterium
TGCCCGGTTGCACCGCGCAGCGGCGGGCCTGTTGCTCGGCCTCGCGGGCCTTGGATTCCTGCCGTTCCAGCCGGTAGGCACTGGCCATGGTCAGCCAGTTGCGGCTGCATAGCGGCCCCACCCGTGGGCCTTTTTCCCAGGAGTTGCGCGCATAGTTCCGTGCCAGTTCGGCATGCCCCTCATTCAGCAGCAGTTCAGCCAGATACTGCAACAGTTCCGGGTGATCCGGTGCCAGCCGCAGGGCCTGGCGAATGCGCTTCACCGCCCAGCGGTATTTGCCCTGGGCCTCGAAAGCCCGTGCCTGGGTGTAGAGTTCGCGAATGGCCGGGTCCTGCAGCGGCCGTACCTCGATCACGCCCGCTTGCTCGCTGGCCTGTTTTCGCAAGGTATCGGGCCGGGTGTTCGGGTGCTGCCGGCCATGCTGACAGGCCGTCAGCAGCAGTACGCCCAGGCAGACAAGAGGCCGTAGTTTTGGCATGATAGTGCGGGTTTGTTCCGGCTCGAGAAAAGGGGCCATTCTAGCAGCCACCCGCATTGGCTTCCATGTACGGAAGCCCGGTGGTTTTTCAGCCTGCCGGATGGGTGATCCGGCGCATCAATTCTTAAGGAGTCTATTCGTGAAAAAGATGCTATTGACGATGTTGCTGGCCGCCAGTGTGGTACCGGCACAGGCCGACGTGGCGCTGGAATATCGGGACAGTGGCAAGAGCAGCCACCGTATCGTGGTTTCCGGGCACAAGGTACGCATGGACAGCCCGGGTAGCGATGGTTACATGATCTATGATGCCGAAAAGAAAGCCATGTACACGGTCACGCCCCACCGCAAGGAGTATGTGGTCATGGATACGGCGGCCATGGAGAAAATGTCCGGCATGATGAATGCGGCCATGCAGCAGATGGAAGCGCAACTGGCACAACTGCCACCGGAACAGCAGGCGCAGATGCGACAGATGATGGGCGGGATGATGGGCATGAAAAAGACGCAGGTGAAGGTGGAAATGCATCCTACCGGGGAGCAGGGCAATGGCAAGCTGGGCCGCTGCGCCTGGTATCAGATGAAGGTCGATGGCAAGCCGGTGCAAACCGCCTGCCTGGCCGATGCCGATGATATTGGTGTACCGGATGAGGATCTGGAGACCATCGAAAGCATGTTTGCCTTCATGCAGGAAATGCTGAGCAAGATTCCGATGATCAAGGCCGAGGACATGGCCATGGGCGTGTTCGATAAAGGCAAGCTGCCCATCATCCACCGCAACCGTGTGGGCAAGAACGATGGCGAGCTGGTCAAGGTGCGCAAGGGCGGTGTGGATGCCAGTCTGTTTACCATCCCCGCCGCGTACCGGCAGCGCACCCTGGATGAGATGAGCGGGCGATAAGCACCGCTGATGGGCGGAAGGCAGCACAGGGCAGCACAGGGTCAGGACACGCGCCTGACCCTGTTGCTGTTTGGGGTTGGCGCGGAAAGCCCGGCCCTGCCCAGGCACTGGCTTGAAGACAATCCCGGGGCAGGGCTGTGCTATCTGGGTGAGCGTGGCCGCCTGCCCGGCGGGCAGTATCTGGGGCCCGCGCCGGACGGGCCCTGGTGGCAGTGGCTGGGGGAATACCGGGAAAAGATTCCCCCGGCTCTGCGCGCACAACCCTTGTTGTTGCTGGATGCCCGCGTGCCCTTGCCGCCCCTTGCGCTGGAGCGCCTGCTGCATGCGGCCGGCACGCTGGAGCAGCCGGCTGTGCTGAGTCCGCTGCACCCGCGCCATCCGGCACTGGCCGCGCTGGATGAACACCCGGCCTGGCAGGCCGCGGATGCCCGGCAACGGGATGCCGCCTGTTTTCTGCTCAATGATCCCGTGCTGCTACCGCAGGCCTGGCTGAATCCACAGGCGGTGTGGATGCAGCCGGCGCTGCTGGAGGCGGATGGCTGGCAGCCCGAAGACCTGGCGGAAAACAATGCCTGCTGGCTGCAGCCCGACCTACTGCTGGGCAGCCCGGATATGGCGGCCGGAGAAGGAGCGGGTGACAGCGGCCAGTTGCGGCGCATGGTCAGCCGGCTGCGTGACTGGCCGCAATGGCCGCCGGCCTGCTGGCCCGGCCTGCAGCCCGAGCCGGTGATCCTGCATGTCACCCATGACTGGGGCGGTGGCACGGAGCAGTGGCTGCGGGATTACTGCGCGGCGGAAGACCATGCCATTCATCTGGTATTACGCAGCCTGGGTGACTGGAAATCCCAACGCTATGGCCAGCGCCTGCAACTGCAACTGGGCCCGACGGGGCCGGTGTTGCGTGAATGGCCCCTGCAGCCGGCCATTCGCGGTGTGGCCGGGCAACATGCGGGCTGGAAAAGCCGGGTGGAAGCCCTGCTGGAGCGTTTTCAGGTACAGCGTGTGCTGGTTTCTTCCCTGATCGGCCATAGTCTGGAAGCCCTGAACCGGCCCAGGACACGAACACTGTGGCTGCTGCACGATTATTTTCCCTACTGCCCGGCCTTGAACCTGTACTTCGGTGAAGTCTGCCGGCAGTGTGACGCGAAACGCATGGGGGCCTGCTTTGCCGAAAACCCCTGCAACCGGCTGTTGCAACCGCGTCAGCCATCGGTCTGGTTGCAGCGCAGGCAGCAGGTGGAGGCCATCCTGGAACAGGCGCCGCTGGAGCAGGCCGCGCCCTCCCGGCGGGTGCTGGAACAGCTGCGTCGCATCCACCCGGCATGGGTGCGGGAAGATGCCGCTGTCATTCCCCATGGCCTGCCCGCGGCGCTGGCACAGGCCGAGCCGCTGCCACTGCCGGAAGATTATGACCGCAGCGAAAAACTGCGCCTGGTGGTGCCGGGGCAGCTTTCCACCGCCAAGGGGCTGAAACTGCTGCAGCAGGCCTGGCCCCGGCTGGCCGCGTATTGTGAACTGTATCTGCTGGGCTGTGGCAAGGAAGGGCGGGCCTTCTGGGGGCTGGCCGGCGTGCATGTCATTCCCCGCTATCAGCGTGAACAGTTGCCGGAACAGCTGCGTCACATCCGCCCCCATCTGGCCCTGTTTCTCTCCACCGTGCCGGAAACCTTCGGCCTGGCACTGGTGGAGCACATGCACCTACATGTGGTGCCGGTGGCCACCCGGCTGGGGGCCTTTGCCGAGCATGTCGAAGACAGCCGCACCGGCTGCCTGATCAGCCCGGATGCGCAGGCACTGGTGGATTGTGTGCAGGCGCTGGCACAAGACCGTGCCCGGATCGCGGCCCTGCATCAGAATCTGCAGGGCTGGAAGGCGCGCGACCTGCAGGCCATGGTGGCCGATTACCGCAAGCGGCTGGGCCTGCGTAGAAAAAAATCCTCACCCCGTTATACTGTGCGCCCGCTGACGCAGGCGGCCCTGTTGAATCAGGAACAGACCCTGACGCAGGCATTGGCCGCCGAGGCCACGCTGGCCGAGACCCGCGAGCAGCTGCGGGCACAGCAGACGGAACTGGAAAAACGGGCGCAATGGGCACGCCGCACCGAGCAGGAATTACAGGAGCGCACCCAGTGGGCGCTGGCAATGAGAAAACAGATTCTGAAACAGGAATCGGAGATACGAGGCTTGAGAAAGGCGGTGCAGGAGATTACGGAAACCCGGAACAACACACGGGCCGCGCTGGAACAGGAGCAGCAGCGCCGGGCCGCGGTGGAGCGGGACCAGCAGCAACTGCAACACCAGCTACAACAAAAAATGGCCATTATCCGTCGCCTGGAACAGGACAAGGCCGCACTGCTGGCCAGTACCTCCTGGAAAGTCACCCGGCCCCTGCGCCTGCTGGGCCATGCCCTGAAAGTGATTCGCCAGCGCGGCGGGTACTACCTGCACCATAGCTGGAGCCTGTGGCGCGGGCTGCTGCGCAATCTGCGTACCCGTGGCCTGCGGGGCACTTGGCAGCGCATTCAGGAGCGCCTGCGCGGCCGGCAGCAAGCGGGAAGACAAGATCCGGTGGCCTTGACCGTGGCCGAAGTGCCTGAACCTGTCGCAGCCACCGAACCACAGACAGCCCTCGACCTGCCGCCATTGCCCGTACTGCCACGCGCGGCCAAGCCGCGGGTTTCCATCGTGATTCCGGTCTACAACCAGTTGCACCATACCCTGGCCTGTCTGCGGTCACTGGCGGAAACGGTGGGCGAGATCCCGGTGGAAATCATTGTGGTGGATGATTGTTCCGGCGAGGATGCCACCCCGGAGCTGTTGCCGCGGGTGGAAGGGCTGGTCTATCTGCGCAATGAAGAAAATCTGGGCTTTGTCGGCAGTTGCAACCGTGGGGCCGCCGAGGCTCACGGGGAATACCTGTTCTTTCTCAACAACGACACCCAAGTGCAGCCGGGCTGGCTGCCACCCTTGCTGCGCCAGTTCGAACAGCGGCCGGAAACGGGTCTGGTGGGCAGCCAGCTGGTCTACCCGGATGGCCGCCTGCAGGAGTCCGGCGGCATCGTCTTTTCCGATGCCAGTGGCTGGAATGTGGGCCGCTTCGAGCACCCCGACGACCCGCGCTACCACTACGCCCGCCAGGTGGATTACTGCTCCGGCGCGGCCATACTCCTGCCACGGGCACTGTTCGAGCAATTGGGCGGCTTTGATGAAATCTACGCCCCGGCCTACTACGAAGACACCGACCTGGCCTTCAAGGTACGCCAGCACGGGCGGGAAGTCTGGGTGCAGCCGGCCTCGCGGGTGGTGCATTTCGAGGGCGTTACCTGTGGCACCGATACCGGCAGCGGGGTGAAAAAGCACCAGCTCATCAACCAGAAAACCTTCCGCGAGCGCTGGGCCGAAGCCCTGGCCCTGCAGCCGCCACCGGGCAGCCCCATCGACCTGGCCAAGGAGCACCGGGTGGCCGGGCGGGTGCTGATCATCGATGCCTGCACCCCCACGCCGGATCAGGATTCCGGCTCGGTACGCATGCAGAACCTGTTTCGCCTGTTTCAGCAACTGGGCTGGAAAGTCAGCTTTCTGCCGGAAAACCACGCCCGGCTGGAACCCTACACCGCCCGTTTCCAGGCCATGGGCGTGGAAATGCTGCACGCGCCCTGGTTCGATGGCCCGGGCTGGTTCGAACGGCGCGGCCACGAGTTCGATCTGGTGATACTGAGCCGCCATTATGTGGCCAGCCAGTACCTGGATCTGGTGCATGCCTGGATGCCCCAGGCCCGGGTGTGGTTCGATACGGTGGACCTGCACTACCTGCGGGAACAGCGGCAGGCGGCACTGGAAAACAGCGAGACCCTGCGCCGGCAGGCGGCACAGACCCGCGAGCAGGAGCTGAAGGTGGCGCGCAGTTGCGATCTGACCCTGGTGGTCAGCCCGGTGGAGCAGCAGGAACTGGCCGAAGTGGCCCCGGAGGTGGATGTGGCGGTGTTGTCCAATATCCACCACCTGCCGGAAACGCCCGGCCTGCCCTTCGAGCAGCGCCAGGGGCTGGTCTTCGTCGGCGGCTATCAGCATCCGCCCAATGTGGATGCCGCCCACTGGTTTGTGGAGGCCATCTTCCCGCTGATCCGCGCCGAACTGCCGGAAGTGGAATTTCATCTGGTGGGCAGCAAGGCACCGGATTCGGTGCGCGCGCTGGGGGAACGGGAAGGGGTGGTCTTTCACGGTTTCGTGGAGGAGATCGAACCGTTCATGCGCGAGGTGCGCCTGGCCGTGGCGCCCCTGCGCTACGGTGCCGGCGTCAAGGGCAAGGTGAACATGAGCATGGCCCACGGCCAGCCGGTGGTGGGCACCCCCATGGCCTTCGAGGGCATGTATGCCGAACATGGCGTGCACGGGCTGATGGCGGAGACGGCAGAAGATTTTGCCCGTGAAGTGGTGCGTGCCTACGGTGATCCGCAACTGTGGCAGCGGCTTTCCGAAGGCGGGCGGGAGAATGTACTGCGCCACTTCTCCATGCAGGCGGCGCGGGAACGGCTGGAATCGCTGTTGCCGCAGACCGGCGGCACAGCCGGAGTGCGCTAGTTTCAGTCACTCAGGCGCAGGGAGAAATCCACCGCCTGTACATGCTTGGTCAACGCGCCCGAGGAGAGGAAATCCACTCCGGTCTCGGCGGCCTGGCGCAGCCGTTCCCCTTCCAGATTACCGGAAGCCTCCAGCTCGACCGCTGGCGCCAGGCGGTTGCGCAGGGCCACGGCCTGGCGCAGACCCGCCAGGGTAAAATTGTCCAGCAACACCCGGTCACAACCGGCTTCCAGCGCCTGTTGCAGCTCATCCAGGCTTTCCACCTCGATTTCCAGCAGCCGGTCCGGGTGCAGGCCGCGGGCCCGTTGCAGCACGGCGGCAATGGAGCCGGCGGCGAGAATGTGGTTTTCCTTGATCAGATAGGCATCGTACAGGCCCAGGCGGTGGTTGTGGCCGCCGCCCACGGTGACGGCGTATTTCTGCGCCAGCCGCAGGCCGGGCAGGGTCTTGCGGGTATCCAGCAATCGACAGGGCAGGCCGGCCAGGCTGTCGGCCCAGTGGCGGGTGAGGGTGGCGGTGCCGGAGAGGGTCTGCACGAAGTTCATCGCCGTGCGTTCGCCGGTCAGTACCGCCCGTACCGGGCCCCGCAGTTCACACACCACCGTATCGACCTGCAATGCCTCGCCCTCGCGGCGCAGCCAGTGGCTG
>JALWTZ010000200.1 GCA_026993285.1 Lysobacterales bacterium
GCCCCGTACAACCCGGCCCTGTTTCATTTCGCCCTGAGCCCTGAAGACGAGGCCGGGCAAATGGCCCGCCTGATGTGGCAACGTGGCATGCGCCGCAGCCTGCTGCTGTTGCCGGAAGACGCCCGTGGCCAGCGGGTGGAACAGGCCTTTCGCGCCGTGTACGAGCCGCTGGGCGGGCTGGTCATCGCCGTGGGCCGCTACAACCCGGTCAAGGCCGATCATTCCGGCCTGCTCAAGCGCCTGTTGCAGGTGGATGCCAGCACCCAGCGCAAGCGGGCACTGGAGCGCCTCCTGCGGCAAAAGCTGGAGTTCGACCCCCGCGCCCGTGACGATGTGGACGCCATCTTCCTGTTCGCCAACGCGGTACAGGCCCGGCAACTGCGCCCGCAGCTGAAGTTTCACCGGGGCGGCCACCTGCCGGTCTTTGCCACCTCCGCTGTCTATCAGGGCCAGTCCAACCCGGAGGAAGACCGCGATCTCAACGGCGTGATGTTCTGCGACATGCCCTGGCTGCATGGCCGGGGGGACGCGCAACCCACGCGCCAGGCGCTGATGCGCCAACTGCCGGAAGCCGGTGGCAGCCTGGGCCGCTTTCATGCCCTGGGCCTGGATGTACTGCCACTGCTCTCCTACCTGCCCTGGATGCGCGAACACCCGGATTTCCGCCTGCCGGGCGCCACCGGTCTGCTGCAACTGGACGGCCCGCGCATCCGCCGGGGGCTGACCTGTTTCCGTTTCCGCAAGGGCCGGCCGGAGTGGTTTGCCAGCGTGGCCCTGCCCGCGCAGGAAACACAGGACGAGGCCCTGCTGCCGCTCAACAGCGCGGGAGTGCCCGCCCCATGAGCCGCAGGCAGGGCCAGGCCTGGGAAGCCCGTGCCGAAGCCTGGCTGAAACAACAGGGGCTGAAGCCGGTCTGCCGCAACTGGCAGTGCCGGGCGGGGGAAATCGACCTGATCATGCGCGACGGGGCCACGGTGGTATTCGTGGAAGTACGCTACCGCAAGCAGCGTACCTATGGCAGCGCGGCGGAATCCATCCACCCCGGCAAGCAGCGCAAGCTGGCCCTGGCCGCCAGCCACTGGCTGCAACAACACCCGGCGGAACAACTGCGCTTCGACGTGCTCACCCTGGATGGGCCGGAAACCCAACCCCGACTGGAGTGGATACAAAATGCCTTCGAAAACCCGCTGGCCTAAGGTAGCGCGTAAAGCCCTGCTCCTGCTGGCCCTGCTGCCGCTATCCGGTTGCAGCGTACTGCTCACCTCGCTGGTGGTGGGCGGCGCGGTGGTCAGCGGCACGGTCACCGTGGCCGTGGGCACGGTGGCCATGGGCACCGCCGTGGTCTCCGCCCTGGACCGGCGCGATCTGCGCACCCAGGTGGATGACGAAAAACTCACCGTGGCGCTGATTACCGCCCTGCGCAACCACAAGGCCATCGGCAAGGGCCAGGGCAACCGGGTGCGTCCCCATGTGTTCAACGGCGTGGTGCTGCTCATCGGCGAAGTCACCTCCGAATCGGTGCGCCGCACCGCCGGGCGGGTGGCCCTGCATGTCAAGGGCGTGCGCAAGGTAGTCAATGAACTGAAGGTCGGCCCCATCGAAGGCCTGAGCGCGCGTGCCGCCGACGGGGTGCTGGCCGCCCGCGCCAAGGCGGCGCTGACCGGCATCAAGCTGAAAAACTTCAGCCCCCTGCGGGTAAAGGTGATTGCCTGGAACCACACCCTCTACCTGATGGGCCTGGCCACGGAAGAAGAACAGGCCGCGGTGGTGGAAAAACTGCGCTACCTGCGCGGCGTGAAGCGCATCGTCAAGGTCTTTGAAACCATCGACCAGGCACCGGAACTGGAAACCGGTCATGACTGAAGCCACCCTGCCCGCCGGTTTTCTCCAGGCCGCCCGCGCGCTGCTGGGCGAACGGCTGCTCACCGATGCCGCCGCCTGCCTGGCCTATGGCGTGGACAACAGCCGCCGGCAGCACCCCGCCGGTGCGGTGGCCCTGGTGCAAGACCACCAACAGGTCTGCCAGCTCATGGCCCTCTGCCACCAGCACCGCGTGCCAATCATCGCCCGTGGCCGGGGCACGGGCACCACCGGCGCGGTCACCCCCATCCACGGGGAACTGGTGATTTCCTTCGAGCGCATGAACCGCATCCTGGAAATCGACCCCGCCAACCGGCTGGCGGTGGTGGAGCCGGGCGTCACCAACCAGCAGTTGCAGGATGCCCTGGCCGAACACGGCTTTTTCTGGCCCCCCGACCCCACCAGCGCCGCCGTCTGCACCGTGGGCGGCAACCTGGCCTACAACTCCGCCGGGCCCAGGGCGGTGAAATACGGCACCCCCCGGGAAAACACCCTGGGCCTGAAGGCCGTCACCGCCAGCGGCCAGACCCTGATCACCGGCGCGCGCACCACCAAGGCGGTGGTGGGCTATGACCTGACCCGTCTGTTAATCGGCTCGGAAGGCACCCTGGCCCTGATCACCGAAGCCACCCTCAAACTCACCCCCAAACCGCCGGCCAGCCGCGCCCTGCGGGCCGGTTTCCGCAACATGCAGGCCGCGGCTGCGGCGGTATCGGCCATCATGGCCCAGCCAGTCATCCCCGCGGCGCTGGAGTTCATCGACCCCGCGGCGCTGAAACTGGCACGCAACTGGCAACCGCTGGATCTGCCCGAAGCGGTCCAAGCCCTGCTGCTGATGGAAATCGACGGCCAGCCCGAACAACTGGATGCCATGGAAGCGGCCATCGAGCAGGCCAGCCGCCACCCCGAGCGCTGCGACTTTGCCGCCGCCCGTTCCACCGAAGAACGCCAGGCGCTGTGGGCGGCCAGAAAGGCGCTTTCGCCCTCCCTGCGGCACGTGGCACCGAAAAAACTCAATGAAGATGTGGTGGTGCCCGTCTCACGCATGGCCGAACTGATCGAGCACCTGGGCAGGCTCTCCGAACAACACGGCATTGCCATCGTCAACTTCGGCCATGCCGGCAACGGCAACATCCATGTCAACCTGCTCTACGACCCGGACGACCCGCAACAGGCCCAACGGGCCGACGCCTGCCTGCAGGCCGTCTTCCAGACCGTGCTGGAGCTGGGTGGCACCCTCAGCGGCGAACACGGCATCGGCCTGGTCAAGCGCGCGCACGCCGGGCTGGAAATCCACGGGGCTGCACTGGAAGTGATGCACGCCATCAAGCAGGCCCTGGACCCCTTGAACCTGCTCAACCCCGGCAAGATGCTGCCGGAATGTGGTCACAACACACATCCTGCTGCATAGACACGAAAACACAATGCGGATTCGCCTATTGGACCCTACAGCTCAATCATGAATCAAACCACCGATTTTCCAGATCTACCCGCACTGGTTTTGAACGAGCGGTTTTTCGTAGATCAAGGCACATGGGCTCAGACCCGACCGTGCGTCCAGTGAGCTACGCAGGGGGGATGAACGGCCGGCAGGGAGGCCGGACCGGGCGTAGCACCAGGGATGGAATACCACTGCCGTTTGACAGCGTGTGACCGACGAACGAACCGGCTTCAACGCAGCATGGCGGAAAACAAGCCGCTCATCTCACCCAGCTACTGGCACAGGTTTTGAGCGAGCGGTTTTTCGCCAGACAAGGCGAAGCCGGTGAGAGAGGAGGGAGCGTACATCAAAGTACGTGACCGACGAACGAACCGGCTTCAACGCAGCATGGCGGAAAACAAGCCGCTCAAAACAGATAACGCCCCCCGGTAGCCAACCCAACCACCAGCAATCCCAACAGGGTATTGAACCCCACCGCCTGCCGGATGCGCGCCAGGGCCGTGCCACCATCGGGCCAGCGCTGCTCGGCCACCGCGCGGGCCAGGGCCTTCCACGGGGAAAAGAACACATAGAAAAAAATGCCCATCATCAAAAGCCCCAGGCCGTTCATCAGGTGGATATGCAGCCGCACGGCGCCAAAGCCGCCGAACTTGAATACCATCCAGTAACCACTGGCCAGAATGGCTGGCACGGCCAGCCAGACCAGCGGGAAAAAGCGGCGGAACACCCCCGCCCACAGGGTCAGCCTTTGCGGCGGCTCCAGTACCGAAGCGGCAACCGGGCGCAGGCAGACATAGGCGAAGAACATGCCACCGACCCAGATCAATACGGAAAGCACGTGTATGGACAAGGCAATAGCCATGATTTCTCTCCCGTTGATTGGTGTTGATGCGGAATCATACTGCATCCGCTGCTGATATACTTGCCTGCGTTTGCACAGCAAGGCTTGATTCATGACCCAGACCATGCGCGCCCTGGTCAAGGCCCGGCCGGAAAAGGGCATCTGGATGGAAGAAGTGCCCATCCCCCGCCCCGGCCCCAACGAGGTCCTGATCCGGGTGGACAAGACCGCCATCTGCGGCACCGACCTGCACATCTACAACTGGGACGAATGGTCGCAACGCACCATTCGCCCACCACTGGTCATCGGCCACGAGTTTGTCGGCCATATCACCGAGCTGGGGCCGGGGGTGACCGGCTACGCGGAAGGCGACCGGGTATCGGCCGAGGGGCATATCGTCTGTGGCCATTGCCGCAACTGCCGCGCGGGCCGGCCTCACCTGTGCCCCAACACGGTGGGCATTGGCGTCAACCGGGACGGGGCCTTTGCCGAGTATGTGGTGGTGCCCGCCGCCAATCTCTGGCCCATGCCGGCAGGCGTGCCCTCCGAGCTGGCGGCCTTTTTCGACCCCTTTGGCAATGCCGCCCATTGCGCCCTGTCCTTCGACCTGGTGGGGGAGGATGTACTCATTACCGGCGCCGGTCCCATCGGCATCATCGCCGCCGGCATCTGCCGCCATGTGGGCGCCCGGCATGTGGTGGTGACCGACATCAACGACTACCGCCTGCAACTGGCCCGCGACATGGGCGCCAGCCATACGATCAACGTGGCCAAGGCTTCTATCGACGATCTGGTTCAGGAGCTGGCCATCGACGGCTTTGACATCGGCCTGGAAATGAGCGGCCATCCCGGTGCCTTCAATGACATGCTGCGCCACATGTACCATGGCGGCAAGATCGCGCTTTTGGGCATACTGCCCAACGGCACCGGCGTGGACTGGGACCAGATCATTTTCAAGGGCCTGGAACTGCGCGGCATCTATGGCCGGTTGATGTACGAGACCTGGTACAAGATGACCCAGATGGTGCTGACCGGCTTCCCGCTGGAGAAGGCACTGACCCACCAGCTTCCCATCGACGACTTTCAGACCGGCTTCGACCTCATGGCCAGCGGCCAGTGCGGCAAGGTGGTCTGCGACTGGAGTGCAACATGAGTGATATCCAACAACGCATCGCCCACACGCTGGAGGAAATCCGCCAGCAGGGCCTGTACAAGAAGGAACGCATCATTACCAGCCCGCAGACGGTGGAAATCCGCGTACAGGGCGGGCAGGAAGTGCTCAATTTCTGCGCCAACAACTATCTGGGCCTGGCCGACCACCCACGGGTGATCGAGGCGGCTCACCGGGCGCTGGACGACCACGGTTTCGGCCTGGCTTCCGTGCGCTTCATCTGCGGCACGCAGGACTTGCACAAGCAGCTGGAGGAACGGATCGCCCGCTTCTTCGGCACCGACGATACCATCCTCTACACCAGCTGCTTCGACGCCAACGGTGGCCTGTTCGAAACCCTGCTGGGGCCGGAAGATGCGGTGATTTCCGACCAGCTCAATCATGCCTCCATCATCGACGGCATCCGCCTGTGCAAGGCCAGGCGCTACCGCTATCCCAACAACGACATGGACGCGCTGGAGCAATGCCTGAAAGACAGTCAGGACGCCCGTACCCGCCTGATCGCCACTGACGGCGTGTTCAGCATGGACGGCTACATCGCCAAACTGGACCAGATCACCGCACTGGCGGAACAATACGACGCACTGGTGATGGTGGACGACTCGCACGCCACCGGCTTTGTCGGCCCCACCGGCCGCGGCTCGGCGGAACTGTGCGGCGTAATGGACAAGATCGACATCTTCACCTCGACCCTGGGCAAGGCGCTGGGTGGCGGCTCCGGCGGCTTCACCACCGGACGCAAGGCCATCATCGACCTGCTGCGCCAGCGCTCGCGCCCCTACCTGTTTTCCAACACCCTGCCCCCGCCCCTGGTGGGCGCCGGTATCGCCGTATTCGACATGCTCAGCGAAAGCACCGAACTGCGAGACCGGCTGGAGGAAAACACCCGCTACTTCCGCCAGGGCATACGCGAGGCCGGGCTGGACATCAAGGACGGCATCCACCCCATCGTGCCGGTGATGCTCTACGACGCGCCGCTGGCGCAGAAAATGGCCGACCGTTTGCTGGAAGAAGGCATCTATGTCATCGGCTTCTTCTACCCGGTGGTGCCCGAAGGGCAGGCCCGCATCCGGGTACAGGTCTCCGCCGCCCACCAGCGCGAACACCTGGACCGGGCCATTGACGCCTTCGCCCGGGTGGGGCGTGAACTGGGGGTTGTGCGGGGCTGAGCCGCTGGGGAAACCTGCTGGCCCGTTCCCGGGCCAGCAGCAAACACCTTGCTACGACTCATCAGCCGCCGCTGGCGGGCCGGCCTCAAGGGGCTTGTAGACCAGCTCAAAACTGCCTT
>JALWTZ010000201.1 GCA_026993285.1 Lysobacterales bacterium
TCTTGTTCGGGTAGCAGCCGCCCGTTGATCCAGTACAGGGTCGAGTCAGGCATGGCCGATCCTCGAAAGGTTCGTGAAGGCATCGACCTGAAAGTAGAAAGAGGGGGCGTTCATGTCCGTGTTCGCCATTTTTGTGTTGATTTTGATACCTGGTGCAGAGTAAAAATCACCGTGCAAAAAGTACAGATTCAGATAAAATAAAACAGCAGCGGTACAGATTAGAAATGCACAAAACTGTATCGCTATTTTGTATGACAAGCTGTACTCATCGAGAGGTGATTTCCAGGCCATGGCGATGGACAAACTGTATGAGCGCGTGGCAAAACAGCTTGCCGGGCAGATCGACCAGGGGCTCTACCGACCGGGTGACCGCCTGCCTGGGGTGCGACGGCTTGCACGCCAGTTCGGGGTGAGCATCTCCACCATCGTCCAGGTGCAACGTCTGCTGGAGGGCGACGGGCGTATCGAGGCGCGTCCCCGATCCGGCTGGTACGTGCGTGCGCAGGCCTGGCCCCGACCGGAGCCGCCTGCCATCTCCCGGCCCACGGTCAGGCCGGTGCCGGTCACGGGCCAGGAGCTGGTGCTGCGCCTGGTCCAGGCCGCCAATGAGCCGGACTTTGTGCAACTGGGTGCGGCGGTGCCGGCCCCGGACTTCCTGCCCACCCGTGCTATCCAACGAGCCCTCGCTGCTGCAGCCCGCGCCGGTGGAGCGAATCTGGCCACCTACCAGTTCCCGCCGGGCAGCCCCGAGCTGCGCCGCCAGATCGCCCGCCGCATGGCGGATGCCGGGTGCCAGGTGGCCCCCGATGAGATCGTCATCACAAGCGGCTGCCAGGAAGCGCTGATTCTGGCGCTGCGGGCGGTGGCCGGCCCCGGCGACGTGGTCGCCATCGAGTCGCCCAGCTTCTACGGTCTGCTGCAGGCCATCGACTCCCTGGGGCTGAAGGCCCTGGAGATCCCCACCGATCCGGCCACCGGCATCAGCCTGGAGGCCCTGGAACTGGCGCTGGAAAAATGGCCGGTCAGGGCCTGCGTGCTGACCGCCAATTTCAGCAATCCCCTGGGCGGCATCATGCCGGCCGAGAAGAAACAGGCCCTGGTGGCTCTCCTGGCCCGCCACGAGACCCCCCTCATCGAGGACGACATCTATGGCGATCTGGGCTTCGAGGGCGAGCGCCCCCAGGCCCTGCGCGCCTTCGACGAATCGGACGGGGTGATCTACTGCGCCTCTTTTTCCAAGACCCTCTCGCCCGGCCTGCGGGTGGGCTGGATGGTGCCCGGCCGTTGGCGGGAGCAGGTGGAGTACCTGAAATATGTCTCCAGCCTCGCGGCACCCACCCTGTCGCAACGGGCCGTGGCCGATTTTCTGCACCACGGCGGCTATGACCGCCACCTGCGGCAGGTGCGGGGCGTCTATGCCCGTCAGGTGGCCCTGATGACTCGCGCCGTCGGCAAGTACTTCCCGGCGGGCACGCGCGTCACCCAGCCCCGGGGCGGGTTCGTGCTCTGGGTGGAGCTGCCGGAGGAGGTCGATGCCCTGAGCTTGTGTCAACGGGCGCTGGAACAACGCATCAGCA
>JALWTZ010000202.1 GCA_026993285.1 Lysobacterales bacterium
GCTGCAGTTTTTCCGCTGGTACCGGCGCGTTCAGTTCTTCATCCAGCGCATCGGCATCCACCGGCTGTCCGGCCGCGTCCACCAGTGCCTGGTCGGCGTCGTTCCAGCCACGAATGCCGGTTTTCAGCGAGCGTACCCGGGTAAAGCCCATGTCCTGCAGGGTTTTGGCCGCCAGGGCACTGCGGTTGCCGGAGCGGCAGATCACCACGATATCCTGGTCACGGCCTGCGGCCAGTTGCGGCTCGGTTTCACTGTAGTTCCAGTTGCAGGCACCCTCCAGGATGCCGCGCGGCACATGCAGGGAACCGGCAATGTGGGCACGCTGGAACTCATCGGCCTCGCGAATATCCAGTAGAATGGGCGGGTTTTCCCCCTGCAGTTCTTCTTCCAGATCCCAGGGAAAGACTTCCGGCACGGTTTCCAGCGCCTTGGCAACCAGTGCTTTGTAGCTATCCATTGTGTCACCTCAGATCAACAGCAAACATGAGCAATATCGGGCCCACCGGCCAGCACGACAATACCCCGGATGAGGCAGGGCCACGCACCGCGCTGCTGCTGATGGGCCCCACCGCCAGTGGCAAGACCGCCCTGGCCTGCGCCCTGCACGATGCCCTGCCCTGCCGCCTGATCAGCGTGGACTCCGCCCAGGTCTACCGTGGCATGGATATCGGCACTGCCAAACCCGCGGCGGAAGCGCTGCGCCGCTGGCCGCACCGGCTCATCGACATCCGCGAGCCCTGGGAGCCCTACTCGGCGGCGGACTTCCGCAGTGACGCCCTGCGGGAGATGGAACAGGCCCACGCCGAGGGCCGCCTGCCGGTGCTGGTGGGCGGCACCATGCTCTATTTCCGCGCCTTGCGTCAGGGGCTGGCACCCATGCCTTCCGCCGATGCCGCCCTGCGCCGGCGATTACAGACCGCGTTGGAAAACGAAGGCGCGGACGCCCTGCACCGGCGACTGGCACAGGTGGACCCACAGGCCGCCGCCCGCATCCACCCCAATGATCCACAACGGCTGCTGCGGGCGCTGGAAGTCTATGAGCTCACCGGCCAGCCCATCAGCCAGTGGCAGCAGCAGGCGGCCGCCCCCCCCAGGGGCTGGCGCTTTCGTGTTGCCATAGTCAGCCCGGCGGATCGCGCCTGGCTGCACCAGCGCATCGAACAGCGGATCGAACAGATGCTGGCCCAGGGGCTGGTGGACGAGGTGGCCCGCCTGAAAGCCGACCCGCGCATGCACCTGGAACTGCCCAGCATGCGCGCCGTGGGCTATCGCCAGGTCTGGCAGCATCTGCAAGGCGAGCTGGACGCGCGGGAAATGCAACAGCGCCTGCTCTACGCCACCCGCCAACTGGCCAAGCGGCAATGGACCTGGCTGCGCAAGGAAAGCCCGGAGTGGGTGTTTGACCCGTTGGAAGCTCATTGGTTAGCAGATGCCATACAGCGACTAGATGTGTAAACCCACCAGGTTGTTCACAGCCGGCAGCCGACTGATGGGCGGCAGGTATCCGAGGCTGGCGTGTGGTCGGTGCCAGTTGTACTGGTGGAGCCAGGCGGGGAGGTATTGGCCGCGCTGTTC
>JALWTZ010000203.1 GCA_026993285.1 Lysobacterales bacterium
CGGCCAGCATGGCGTGGAAGAAGCGGCTGAAGGCGTCGCTGTCACAGGCCATGACCTCGTCGAAACGGGTCACCTGCGGCTGGTCGGTGAAGAACAGGCCGAACATGGCGCCCACCTGGCTGGTGGTGAAGGGGATGCCAGCCGCCTGCGCGCGCTGGCGCAGGCCTTCCAGCAGGGTGGTGGTTTTTTCTTCCAGCGCCTCGTAGAAGCCGGGCTGGCTGATCTGCTCCAGCGTGGCCAGGCCCGCGGCCATGGCCACCGGGTTACCCGAGAGGGTGCCGGCCTGGTAGACCGGCCCCAGCGGGGCGATATGCTCCATGATGGCCCGCTTGCCACCGAAGGCGCCCACCGGCATGCCGCCGCCGATGACCTTGCCGAAGGTGGTCAGGTCCGGCTGCACGCCAAAACGCCCCTGGGCGCCGGTCAGCCCCACGCGGAAACCGGTCATCACCTCGTCGAAGATCAACACCACCCCGTACTGGTCGCACAGGCGGCGCAGGCCGGGCAGAAAGCCTTCCACCGGCGGGATGCAGTTCATGTTGCCGGCCACCGGCTCGACGATGATGCAGGCCACTTCCTCGCCCACCTGTTGCAGGGCCTGCTCCACCGCTGCCAGATCGTTGTAGGGCAGGGTCATGGTCAGATCGGCCAGCGGTGCCGGCACACCGGGGGAAGTGGGCACGCCCAGGGTCAGGGCGCCGCTGCCGGCCTTGACCAGAAAGCTGTCGCCATGGCCGTGGTAGCAGCCCTCGAACTTGATGATGCGGTCGCGGCCGGTGTAGCCCCGGGCCAGGCGCAGCGCGCTCATGGTGGCCTCGGTGCCGGAGTTGACCATGCGCACCATGTCCATGCCGGGAATCAGCGCGGCGATGCGTTCGGCCATTTCCACCTCCACCGCCGTGGGCGCGCCGAAGCTCATGCCCCGGTCCACGGCTTCGTGCACGGCCCGCACCACCGCCGGGTGGTTGTGGCCCAGGATCATCGGCCCCCAGGAGCCGACATAATCCACATAGCGCCGGCCGTCCACATCCTCCATCCAGGCCCCTTCCGCCCGCTGGATGAACACCGGCGTGCCACCCACGCCACGGAAGGCGCGCACGGGGGAATTCACCCCGCCGGGAATGTGTTGCTGGGCCTGTTCAAACAATGCTGCGTTCTTGCTCATGGAAGCGGTTCCTGTGGTTGAAACGACATGGCGGGCATTCTGCCTTGTGGCCCGGCCGCTCACAAGCCCCGCGAGTGGAGGGTCTGGCTCAGCTCACGGGCGGCCGCCTCTGGCGTTTCGGCCAGAAACACGCCGGCGGATACCGCCAGCCAGCGCACGCCGCAGTCCAGCACCTGGCCGGCGTTGCCCGCGTGAATGCCGCCGATGGCCACCACCGGCTGTTGCAAAGCCCGGGCAGCCTGTCGCAGGGTGGCCGGTGAACAGGCCACGGCCTCGGGCTTGGTGCGGGAGGGAAATACCCGCCCAAAGGCCAGATAATCGGCCCCCGCCGCTTGCATGCGCCGGCCCCGTTGCAGATCGTTGTAGCAGGAAACACCGATGAGGGCGTCCGGCCCCAGCCGCTGCCGGGCCGTGGCCAGGGCGGCATCGTCGCGGCCCAGATGCACGCCATCGGCATTCACGGCGGCCGCCAGTGCCACATCATCGTTGATAATCAGCCCCGCGCCGGCGGCCCGGGTCAACCGCCGCAGGGCTTCCGCCTGCCGCAGGCGCTTGTGGTGGTCATTACTCTTGTCCCGGTACTGCAGCAGGCGGGCGCCACCGGCCAGTACCTGCTCGGCACGCGCCAGCAGGTCGGGCACATCGGCGGTGAGCACATACAGGCCACCTTCGGCCACCAGGGATGAATGCTTGTGTTTTGGGCCGTCTGCCGGCATATTTCGCCATCCTGAACCGTTCACCGGAGAAACATAGCATGAGTGAGACCCCGTACAAGCGCTACATGTGCATCGTCTGTGGCTGGATCTACGACGAGGAAAAGGGCGCGCCGGAAGACGGCATTGCCCCCGGCACCCGCTGGGAAGATGTGCCGGATACCTGGACCTGCCCCGAATGCGGTGTGACCAAGGACGATTTCGAAATGGTGGAAATGGAAGACTGATACCCGTTTTCAAAACAAGGCCGTTATCGGCCAGGGTTGGGCCGGCAACGGCATCGGTCCATGGCCCGTTGCCAGGTTCCTGGCAGCGGCAGTCCGGGGCAACCCAGATCAGGGAAAGTCCAGTTCCAGCGCTGGATAGCCGGCCTGTGAAAGGGCAAAGTTGGCCGCGCCAAAGGTGGCGATCAGCCGCCGTGTACCCATATCCAGATGCAGGAAGCTGATGAAATCATTGGTACAGGCGACCGGGTTATACAGACATAGCCGGTTCATCAGTGGTGACTGGGCCACACACTCCTGTGGATAGGCGGCACAGCGGATTAACTGTGCGGCATCGTCACCATATTTCATGTCCATAAACTCTCGGCCGCCCGGTGATGGCCGGTCGCCATAGCCCATGTCCAGCAAAAACTGGTCCAACGCTTGCCGATCCCGGCGAAATTGCAGGCCGAGTGTGCTTTTATAACCACTAAAATTACCACCCAGCAAGCCTTGAACAATGCTGGCATAGACTTCCGGGTCTTCTTCCTCGGCGGCCTGGGGGGCTTCATCGGTGATTGTGGGCTGTGAGCTGGATATCGTGCCATCAAGCTCATAGTACTGTACCAGAAAATCCTTAATGGTCGGATTGTGGCAGAGTGCCACTATATGAACCACCAGTTCCTTGAACCGGGTATCAGTCAGCGATGAGCCCAGATCATTCAGCTCATCCTGCGCTTGCATGTAATCCCAGCGAGTGGATTGTTCAAGGCAAGCATCTACCGGGCCCAGACTGTTGCTGTCATCCAGAAAAGGCTGAATATCTTGGGCAATCGCGGGATAGTGTTCCAGCAATTGTTGGCGTTTTTGCAGAAAATGCTCTCTGGTGTTGAGAACAGATAATGTGGGCTTGATGGTCGTTGTTGCTGAAAGGGTAAGTACTTGTGGTTTTGGGGGCGAAACAGGGCTGGATTGCGGGGTTGTTTTTTGTTTCACCGTGTCGGCAGCGTGTTCCAGAGCAGTCAGGGGTTTATGAGAAGGTGGGTTTGGCAGCCAGACAACGGCGATCAGAAAGCTTGCCAATAGTAAGGGAACAATCATTTTTTTCATCGACGCAACCCACATGCAATTCACGAGCCTCGATAAGACAGGCAAAATCCTAGCACAGCCAGCGTTAGTTGCTTGGGCTGGGTTTACCACCACGAATTGGGTATGCTCAGGGCCCGTTGACCGGCTGAGGCGGCCCCATGAACCTGAAAGACCTGAAGTACTTTGTCACCGTGGCCGAGCTGAAGCATTTCGGCCACGCGGCGGAAGCCTGCTTTGTCAGCCAGCCTACCCTGAGCATGCAGCTGAAGAAGCTGGAGGAATCCCTGGGCACACCCCTGCTGGAACGGCAGCCGCGCACGGTACTGCTCACCGCCGCCGGCCGGGCGGTGTTGCCCAAGGCACGGGAGATCCTGCGCCTGAGCGAGGACATCCGCCGGGTGGCCACCCAGTTGCAGGACCCGGGCAAGGGTGAACTGCATCTGGGGGCCTTTCCCACCCTGGCGCCCTATCTCTTTCCCCATATCGTGCCGGGCCTGCGCGAGGCATATCCGCAGCTGCGCCTGTATCTGGTGGAAGAGAAAACCGAAACCCTGATCCAGCAGCTGGAAGGCGGCCAGCTGGATGCCGCCCTGCTGGCCGAGCCGGTGGACCATCCCCAGTTCGAGCATGCCTGCCTGTTCGAGGAGGATTTTCTGCTGGCTACTCCGGCCTCCCACCTGCTGGCAAAGGAAAAACAGGTACGCGCCGAAGCGCTGCAGGAAGAATCCCTGTTGCTGCTGACCGAAGGCCACTGCCTGCGGGACCAGGCCCTGGAGTTCTGCTCCCTGGCCGGTACCCGCGAGCGGGAGGAATTCCGTGCCACCAGCCTGGAAACCCTGCGGCAGATGGTGGCCTCCGGCATGGGCATCACCCTGTTGCCGCAGCTGACGGTACAGCCGCCGGTGCAGAACCCCGAAGGGCTGGCGCTGGTGCCCTTCGAAGCGCCGGCACCCAACCGCCGCATCGCGCTCTACTGGCGCAAGCACTCCCCGCTGCAGGCCTGGCTGCAAACCCTGGCCGGGCAGATTCAGGGCATGACCCGGGCCATGGGGCTGGTCTGCCAGCCGCAAGCCTGAGCACGCCTGTATTTCAGGCTATTGGTTGTCCCCGCAATCACGGGTATATTGCGGGCAGGTTTCCTTTTGGAGAAAAGTCATGACTGACCAGAACCAGCTCAAGCAGCGCGTGGCCGAAGCCGCCCTGCAGTATGTGCCGGAAGACAGCATTATCGGGGTGGGCACCGGCTCCACCGTCAACTGCTTCATCGATGCCCTGGCCGGCATCAAGAACCGCATCCGTGGCGCGGTGTCCAGCTCGGAGGCCTCCACCGAGCGCCTGCACGGCCATGGCATCGAAGTGTTCGATCTCAACGATACCGGCCCGCTGTCGGTGTATATCGACGGCGCGGACGAGGTGGACCCCAACCTGCGCCTGACCAAGGGTGGCGGCGGGGCCCTGACCCGGGAAAAAATCGTCGCCGCCGCTTCCGACCGTTTCGTATGCATCGTGGATGAAAGCAAGCGGGTGCCGGTGCTGGGAGACTTTCCCCTGCCGGTGGAAGTCATTCCCATGGCCCGCAGCCTGGTGGCGCGCCACCTGGTGGGCATGGGCGGCCGGCCCGAGCTGCGCGAAGGCTTTGTCACCGACAACGGCAATGTGATTCTGGATGTGCACGGCCTGAAAATCGTCGACCCCCTGGCCATGGAACGGGCCATCAACAACCTGGCCGGCGTGGTCTGTTGCGGCATCTTCGCCCAGCAACAGGCCCATGTGGTGCTGGTGGGCAAGGCCGACGGCGTAGACACCCTGCGGCAGTGATTCCCCTGTGCTGGCGGCGGGCAGAAGACCGCCTGACCGTACAGGCACAGGCCCGGGTGCTGGCCACCTCCGCCCTGCCGCTGGAAGCCGTGGCCACGGACCAGCTGGCCCTGTTGCTGGAAGACGGCAGCTGGCAACTGACCCTGCAGGGCCGGGGCTGGCACCCCGACTGGCTGCAACCCGACCGCCTGCGCCGCTACCGGCAGGCCAGCCTGAAGCGGGAAGCACTGGCGCGGGCCTGTGGCCTCAAGGCCGGGCAGCGGCCCGCCATCTGCGATGCCACCGCCGGGCTGGCGCAGGACGCCACCGTGTTGGCGGTGCTGGGCAGTGCCGTCACCCTGCTGGAAGCCCATCCGGTGGTCCACCTGTTGCTGCATCAGGCCTGGCGGCGTGCCTGTGAACACCCGGATTTCGGCCCCGCCTTCGCCCGCATGCGGCTTTTTCAAGGCGACAGCCTGCACTGGCTGCGGCAACAGGCCACCGCCCCGGACGTGATCTACCTCGACCCCATGTTCGCTCGGCATGACCTCAAGGCACAGGTGAGCAAGCCCATGCAACTGCTGCGCCGCTTGCAGGCCGACTGGCCGGTTAGCGCCAGCGAGGCGGAAGCCCTGTTGCGAGAGGCCCGGCAACGGGCCGGCCAGCGGGTGGTGGTCAAGCGCGCCCGCCGTGCCCCGCCATTGCTGGAGCCACCGCACCACGCCATCGAGGCGGGGAATTGTCGTTTTGACGTTTATATGAAAAACTGAGCGCCGTTTGCGCCAATGAGACAGGAATTGCCATGAGTATCAAATCCGACCGCTGGATCCGGGAAATGGCCCGCAAGCACGGCATGATCGAGCCCTTCGAACCCGGCCAGGTCCGCCATGCCGAGGATGGCCGCCGGCTGGTTTCCTACGGCACCTCCAGCTATGGCTACGATGTGCGCTGCGCCAATGAATTCAAGATTTTCACCAACATCAACTCCGCCGTGGTGGACCCCAAGGCCTTCGACGAAGGCAGTTTCGTGGATGTGGAATCCGATGTCTGCATCATCCCGCCCAATTCCTTCTGCCTGGCGCGCACGGTGGAATACTTCCGCATCCCGCGGGATGTGCTCACCATCTGCCTGGGTAAATCCACCTACGCCCGTTGCGGCATCATCGTCAACGTCACCCCGCTGGAACCGGAATGGGAAGGGCATGTCACCCTGGAATTCTCCAACACCACACCGCTGCCGGCGCGCATCTACGCCAACGAAGGCGTGGCGCAGATGCTGTTTCTGCAATCCGACGAGGCCTGCGAGACTTCCTACAAGGATCGGGCGGGGAAGTATATGGGGCAGACGGGGGTTACCCTGCCATCCACCTGATTTTGAGCGGCTTATTTCGCGAATCTCTGCGTTACTGCCGCTTCACTCGCCGGTCACATACTGGATGTATGCTCCCGGCTCCTTCAACGGCAGTGCCTTGATCTTCACGAAAACGCTCGCTCAAAATCCGTGCCAATGGCTGGACATGATGGGCGGCTTGTTTTGAGCGGCTTGTTTTCCGTACCTCTGCGTTGCACGG
>JALWTZ010000204.1 GCA_026993285.1 Lysobacterales bacterium
GTGGTGCGATCACCTTCGGCGTTTTCAATTACCTTGGGCTTGCCACCTTCCATCACCGCTACGCAGGAGTTGGTGGTTCCCAGGTCAATTCCAATAATCTTTCCCATGGCAGTTCTCCAGAATTTGGTCAGTTTTTCAGTCTGTTACCCAAGATTGGGGCAGATATTCCGTTTTCAAGGGGCTTTTCGCGCGGATTCAGGGCTTGCGGGTCACGATGACCTGCGCAGGACGCACCAGCCGCCCGTTGAGGCGGTAACCCTTGCGGATCACCTGTTGCACGGTATTGGGTTCATGTTCCTCGGAAGGAATCATGGTCATGGCCTCGTGGTGTTCCGGGTCGAATTTCTCACCCATAGGATCCAGTTCTTCCAGCCCGTACTTGCTCAGCACCTGATGCAGCTGCCGGTGCGTGAGTTCCGTGCCTTCGCGAATCTGTTCCAGCACGTTGTCACCGCTTTCCAGGGCTTCCAGCCCCTTTTCCAGGCTGTCCACCACCGCCAGCAAGTCGTTCATGAACTTTTCCAGGGCGTATTTGTGAGCATTTTCCACATCACGGGCGGTGCGACGGCGCAGGTTGTCCATTTCTGCGGCCAGGCGCAGCTTGTCTTCCTCGCATCGGGCCAGTTTTTCCGCCCATTGCGTTTCTTCCGCAGGCTGTTCTTGCCCTTCATTCATTTCGGTTTCGCCGGCCTGTTCATCGGTCAGGTCCAGATGTTCTTCAGCAGGTTCCTGCTGATTCGGGTTTTGTGGTTTTTCCATGATTGAATTCCCCAAATGGCACTGCATGGCTATATGGTGCCGGCTCCTGCCTTTTCAAGGCGTACAGGGAAAAAATCACCGCCCGACCGTAAAAGTGCCCCGGATATCCGCCCGTTGCTGGCGGATTCCCCCATTTTTCGGGCACAGGGGTTAGAATGGGCCGTTGCAGGTTGCCGTAGTTTGATTACGGCATCCGCTGCCAATCAAGGGAGGCGAACATGCTGCGCGAGCTGCACATCCAGAACCTTGCCCTCATCGACCAGCTGGATCTGGAACTGGAGGGCGGTCTTTCCGTATTCACCGGTGAAACCGGGGCGGGCAAGTCCATTCTGATGAATGCCATCGGGCTGTTGATGGGTGACCGGGCAGACAGTGGCCTGGTTCGGCACAGCAGCGCACGGGCGGAAGTGGCTGCTGATTTTGATCTTGGTAAGCTGCCACTGGTACAGGAGTGGCTGGAGCGCAGCGAACTGGACAGTGATGGCGAGTGCCAGATTCGCCGCACCATCTCCCCGGAAGGCCGCTCCAAGGCCTATGTCAATGGCCGGCCCGTGCCGGTACAAACCCTCAAGCAGCTGGGGGAAATGCTGCTGGAAGTCCACGGCCAGCATGAACACCAGAAGCTGATGCGTTCCGAACAGCAATTGATGTTGCTGGATGGATTTGCCGGTATTCAGGAACAGGTGAAAGACCTGTTTAACCGTTATCGTCACTGGCGCAATCTGGAACGCGAACGGGAGCAGATCGACAGCCAGAGTGGCGAGAATGTCTTTCAGTTGCAGCTGTTGCGTTATCAGGTCAAGGAACTGGAGGAATTCAATCTCAACCGGGAGGAACTGGACCAGCTGCATGCGGATCTGAAAAAACTGGCTCATGCCGACGAGACCATCCGCCACGCGGCCCAGGCCGCGGAGCTGCTCGATTCCGACAACCAGCCCGCCGCCCTCTCGGCTCTGAGCCAGGCCCATCAGCACATCATCGAGCTGCTGGATGTGGATTCCCGTTTTGCCGAGGCTGGCGAGCTGCTCAACAACGCCCTGATCCAGGCCCAGGAAGCCCAGCAGATCCTGCGCCGCTCACTGGGCCAGCTGGAATCCGACCCCGAAAGGCTGGCGGAGGTGGAACAACGCCTCAACCAGGCAGCGGACCTGGCCCGCAAGCATCAGGTGACCGTGGACGAGCTGCCGGAACACTTGCAGATTTTGCAGAAAGAGCTGGCCGATCTGGAAGATGCCGGCAACCGGCTGGAAAAACTGACCGAGGAAATCAGAACCGCCCGCAAGGCCTATCTGGAGCTGGCCACGGATGTCAGCGCCTGGCGGGCGGATGCCGCGCCGCGACTGGCCAAGGTGGTCAATCGCCACATTCGTGAACTGGGCATGCCGGAAGCCACTCTGGAAGTGCTGCTGCATCCGCGCCCGGACGACCAGCCAGCCGCCACCGGGCTGGAAAAGGTGGAATTCCTGTTCAGCGCCAATCCCGGTCATCCGCCGCAGGCACTGGCCAAGGTGGCTTCCGGGGGTGAACTGTCCCGCCTGGGCCTGGCCATCAAGATGGCCACTCTGGAACAGGATCAGGTGCCCACACTGATCTTCGATGAGGTGGATACCGGTATTGGCGGTAGCGTGGCCAGCAAGGTCGGCCAGATGCTGCACCAGCTGGGCAACGCGCATCAAGTCTTCTGTGTCACCCATCAGCCACAGGTAGCCGGGCAGGGTCATCACCATTTTGTAGTCAGCAAGGCGGTGGATGACTCCGGAAAGACCACCACCCGTATCCAGCAACTGGACGAGCACCAGCGCATTGATGAACTGTCGCGCATGATGTCCGGGGACAAGGTTTCGGAACATACCCGTGGTCTGGCGCGGGAATTGATGGGCACTCAACGCTGAATTGCCACGGGTTTCTGCCGGGGTTCAATCCATGAACTGGCCCACCTGCTGGCCCAGCTCCTCGGCCAGACGACTGAATTCATCACCGGCCACACCCGCCTGACGGGCCTGCTCGGCCATCTGCTGCACCAGCTCCACAAAACCACCCAGTTCATCGGCCACCTGGCGGGCATTGTCGGCATGGTCCGTGGACACATCCAGCACCTTGCGGTTACTGCCCAGAATCTGGCCGATTCCACTCTGAATGGTCTGCAGCGCCTGTTCCGCCTCGGTGGCCCGCTGGCTGGTGCGCCGGGCTTCCGTGTGGCTGGACTGGATGACCTGCACGGCATCGTCTACCTGCCGGCAGAGCTGGTCGATACGCTGCTGGATTTCATCGGCTTGTTCCTGCACCCGGATGGCCAGCCCGCGTACCTCGTCGGCCACCACGGCAAAACCGCGCCCGGCCTCGCCGGCCCGGGCCGCCTCGATGGCCGCATTCAGCGCCAGCATATTGGTTTGCTCGTTGATCTGGCGTATGACCTGGACGATCTCGGCAATGCGCCGGCTGCTTTCCGAAAGCGCCTCCACTTCTTCCGCCACCTGGCTGCTCTGGCTGGAAATGGTCTGGATGCCCTGAATGGTCTGTGCGATTACCGCTCCGCCTTCTTTCACTTCCGATGAGACCTGGTCTGCGGCCTGGGTGGCATCATCAGCCAACCGGCCAATCTGCATCATGCCCTGGGCCAGCTGGTCGATGGTGCCGGAAATCTGCTCCACCCGCTGCTGCCCGTCATCGGCCATGACCTCGGTTTCGTGGGTGACCTGTTTCAGCCGGGCGGAAGCATCCACCAGATTGCGAGTGGAACCCACCACCTGACTGACCAGAGTACGAATATTGCTGGAAAAAATATTGAAGGCCCGACCCAGGGCACCGAATTCATCCTTGCTGCTGTCATCCAGCCGGGTGGAGAGATTGCCCTCGTCGGCCGCGGCCTGCATGGCCCGCAGCAACTGCCACAAAGGATGAAGAATGGTCAGTCGGCTCAGAAGAATGATCAATACCAGCACGGCGCTGACCACCACCACGGCCAGCAACAACAGGTTGGAGGCAAAGGCCAGATTTTCCACCGCTGCCTGGCCATTTTCATCGACCTGCTTGCGAATCTGCCGGTTCAGTTCATTCAACTCCTGTGACATGGCCTTGAACAAGGGCATGATGTCATGACGGCTCAGGTAAAGATCCTGGCGCCATTGCTCACTGGAATGGGCCTGGTGAATGCGAGCCGTACTTTCACGGTAGGCAGAGAGTTTCTCGCTGATAACCGCAAGTGCGTCCTCTTCTTCGAAATCCAAATCCTTTTTCTTGCTCCAAGCATCGATTTTTTTGGCAAAATTATCCAAACCGGCCTGAAAGTCTCCCCATACCTGTTCATTGCGATTGAAAAGATAGGCACGCAGATCCGTCAGGGCACGGCGCCAGTCATCACCAGCACGCAGGGCACGCATTTCGTCCACATCGGCAAGAATCTGCAACTGGCCGGAAATCTCCCGTGCCAGGGGTGCCGCCTCCTGATTGGCGATGGCCATGCCGGGCATGTTCAGTGTCGGCTGGGACAGCAGCGGGCGAACCTGTTCTGCCAGACCACGCAGTGCCTCCAGTTTTTGCCGCAGGCTCTCACCGTGCTCGGCCAGGCCCTCCGGCCATTGAATCTGCTGTAGTGTCTGTTCTGCCTGGCTCAGTGACCGTTCGATGTCCTCCTGCAAACCGGGGTCGGATACCATCAACGAAAGAATCAGATCTGCAACGGCTTCATCCAGTGCCTCGGCCAGTTGAGATGTACTCGACAACAGGGGAAGGTTTTGTTCAACAATCTGTTCAGTCTGTACCTCAACCTTGTGGTTGACCCACCAGGACAAGGAACCGCCAATCAGCATCATCAGCAACAAAAAACCAAACAGCAGATTCAGTCTTTGCCCTACGGGAATATCGCGTATTCGCATGGCTACTCCAGTATATTCTTCTGGGGGTCACCTCACTACCAAAACGGCGACACCTCTGGTCAGGCTATCGTCCTTTCCGCGTTGAACTTGAGTGTTTTTGGGCAGAATGACACGGTCACCATCTGGCTGGCAAACCGAAAAGTGTGGGCATGCGGGGAGCTGAGTTTTTACAGATAATTGAACAGCGACAGGTTCTGGATGCGGGCAAAGCTTTGCTGGGCCGCCTGCAGGGCGATGCTCTGCAACTGGAAGCGGGAAGTAGCCTCGGCGTAATCCAGGTCTTCAAACTCGGCGATGGCCGTTTGCAGGTAGACGGTCAAGTCCTCCTGCACGAACTGCTCCACTTCCGCCGCGTTGGCCCGGCCACCGACCCGGGATTCGGTGCGGGTGAGGTTGTCCAGGCCCTGGTCCAGGCTGTCCAGCAGGGCATTGTAGCGGCTGAAGAACTGCCCCTGGTCCGCCGGAGTGATCACCGGCGTCTGGAACAGGTCCACAAAACCCTGATAGGTATCGAACAGGCTCTGGTTCACGCTGGCATCAATGGTGAACACATCCCCGGCCGCCGGCGCGCCGGTAACCTGCACGGTGATGCCGTTGAAGGCGATGTCCTGCCCCGGTGTGTACGTGCCATTGGTAACCAGCACGGCGGCACTGTCACGCACTTCCCAGGTGGTGGGGCTGGTGAAGGTGAGGGTGTAGTTGTCCGGCACCCAGGCGGAAAGATCGGTCACCGTGCCCGGCACGATGATGCCGCTGCCGGTGTTGGTGGAGTCGGCGCCGGTAACAAAGACGCCGTTGCCATTGGCAATGTCCATGAACACCGCGCTGCCGGGGTCGCCATTGGCAAGGGTGCGGCTGGCGCTGACCTGAATTTCCCGCTGGTCGGTATTGCCGTTGTAAACAAAACCACCGGGCACGCGGGCAAAGGGTTCGGTATCGGTGCGTGTGCCGGAGAAGATGTACTCACCATCGGCATCACGGGTATTGGCCAGCCCCAGCAGGTCGCTGAGCAGTTCGTTCATTTCCGCGGCGATGGCCTGCCGGCCGATGCCGTCCTGGGTGTCGGAACCGCCCTGCACCGCCAGTTCGCGGAAGCGTTGCAGGTTGTTCACCGCGTTTTGCAACACCGAGTCTTCCAGTTGCAGGCGGGAAACCAGCAGCTTGCTGTTGTCCAGATATTGCCGCGAAGTTTCCAGACCTTCCTTCAGCTCCTGGATGCGCATGGCGCCGGCTGGATCATCCGAAGGCTGGTTGATGCGCTTGCCGGTGGCCAGCTGCAACTGGGTGAAGGCCAGCTTGCTCTGCTGGTTGAGCATGCCCTGCACGCCCTGGGAAAAGATTTGCTGGGTGGAGATGCGCATGTCAGCCTCCTACGGCCCGAAGCAGGGTGTTGAACAGGTTGTCCGCCGTGGAAATCACCTGCGCCGCCGCCTGGTAGGCCTGCTGGTATTGCTGCAGGTTGGCGGCCTCCTCGTCCAGATTGACGCCGGAGATGCCTTCCCGCTGGGCCACGGCCTGATCCAGCAGCACTTGCTGGGATTCTGCGTTGGAATTGACCTGCCGGCTGCGGGTGCCCACCCGCGCCAGGTATTCGTCATAGGCGCTGAACACGGTCTCATTGCCGCCTTCGAGAATCTGCTCCTGCTGAATGCCCGCCAGCTTGAGGGCGTTGTCGCCATTGCCCACGGCATTGCTGTTGTAGGTGACGGTAAAGGTATCCCCCGCCGCCGGCGTGCCGTCGATGGTGAACTCGATACCGTTCAAGGCGATCACCGCCCCCGGTGTATAGGCCTGGGGCGGGCCGGCATTGATACGGTAGGTGTTGGGCGGGTTGTCGAACACGATGGTCAGATCGGTGGTGAAATTGGGGTCGGCGGCATTGGTCAC
>JALWTZ010000205.1 GCA_026993285.1 Lysobacterales bacterium
TCGGTATTGAAGCGTTCCGCATGCTGCTGCATGCGCTGCATCAGTTCCGGCCCCTGGACACCTTCCGGATCACCGGGCCAGTTGTCCACTTCGGTGGTGGTCATCAGCTGTCCACCCTGTTCCATGCCGGTGACCAGTACCGGGTTGAGGTTGGCACGGGCTGCATAGACCGCAGCCGTATAGCCCGCCGGGCCGGAGCCCAGAATCAGCAGTCGACAATGTTTGCTTTCACTCATGCGCAGGTTCCTGATTGGTGTTGCGCCCAAAGATAGGGTGCGGTCGGCAGGAAAACAAGCCTCTTGTTGGGGAATGCGATAAATAAGCGTATTCTAATTTATGAAATACTAATAAAAAGTCTTTGTACATCAAAAGCTTGCATTTTTCCGTCAGGTTGTTTGAAATCACCCCCAATGGTGTATTTGCTGCCTGCAAAACCACGGTATGATGCAGCAGAACCAAATGTAATCATTTCGTCAACAACTCGATACTCTGGGGGAGTACCTATGCAAAAGAAACTATTGACCGCTTCCGTGATGCTGGCCCTGTCCACATCGGTCTGGGCCACTACCGGCATGCAACTGGAGGGCTATGGCACCCGTTCCGTGGGCATGGGGGGTACCGGCACGGCACTGGATGTGGGTGCTGCTGCGGTGATGAACAACCCGGCCATGCTGACTGAATCCCTGAAAGAGGATGGGGACAGCATGATTGGTGTGGGTTTGACCATTCTCTCACCGGATATCACCTCCTCGGTGCCTTCCTACGGGGTGAGTACCGATTCCGATGGCACGGCCTATTTCATGCCTGGTTTTGGTTACATGCGTCGTGACGGCAACCTGGTTTGGGGTGCTGCAGTCATGGCACAGGGGGGCATGGGCACCGAATACGGTCGTGCAGGCATGGGAGACCTGTTCTCCGGTGGCTTGAGCATGATGCAACAGCCGGTGCCACTGAGTGGTCAGGAAGTGCGTTCCGAGGCCAGCGTGGGCCGGGTGATGTTTCCCTTCGCCTATCAGGTATCTGACCGCATGACACTGGCTGCACAGCTGGATTATGTATGGGCCGGTCTGGATCTGCAGATGGACCTGGATGGCAACAGTTTTGTGGATTTCGCCAACCCGCAACTGCAGCACATGGGGGTGGCTTCCGGCTCCATGGTGGATGGTTTCCTGCAGCTGGTGGGCATGGGCGCCATCGCCGATGTGAACTGGGCCCGGTTTGATTTCAGTAACAGCAGTGATTTTACCGGCCAGGCCTTTGGTACCGGCTTTGGCTACAAGCTGGGATTCAGCTACAAGGCTACCGACCGAGTCACCATTGGCGGCTTCTACCACAGTCGGACCAATGTGTCGGACCTGGATACCAATGATGCTTCGGTTTCCTTCAATATCGACATGAATACCCCGCAGGGCGTGGCCAACATGACCGCCAATGTGGACGGCAAGATCATTGTGCGTGATTTCAACTGGCCTTCCATCGTGGGCGTGGGTGTCAGCTGGGAAGCCACGGATGACTGGACCTTTGCCATGGATATCAAACGCCTGAACTGGTCTGAAGTGATGA
>JALWTZ010000206.1 GCA_026993285.1 Lysobacterales bacterium
CTGGCTGATCTGCGCCAACAGCCACTGGCAGACTTGCTGCGGCAGACCCGACAGACTACCCTGAACCGCTTTCCACGCCTGAGAGAACAACATGGATCTTGAAGCCTGGCAAGAGCGCCTGAAAGCCTTTGCCCGTGAACGGGACTGGGAGGGCTTTCACGCCCCGAAAAACCTGGCCATGGCCCTGAGCGTGGAAGCGGCCGAACTGCTGGAACATTTCCAGTGGCTGGAAACCGAACAGAGCCGGCAGCTGGATGCCGCCACCCGCGAGGCGGTGCGGCTGGAGATGGCCGATGTGCTGCTCTACCTGCTGCGCCTGGCCGGGCAGCTGGATATCGACCTGGAGCAGGCCTGCGAGGACAAGTTTCGCATCAACCAGCAACGCTACCCGGCCGAGCAATGCCGTGGCTCGGCGGCCAAGTACACCCGCTACCGCAAGGAATAAGCCTGTCTACCTTTTGCCCCGTTGCCGCGTTAACCCGGTACCCCCCAAGCAAAAGGAGACTCTGATGAACAAAGCACGACTGACCACGGCCCTGCTGGCCGGCGTATTGCTGGCCGGCACCACGGTACTGGCTCACCCCCCCGCGGGCAAGGGCCCGGCCGGCTTCAAGCAGGCATCCCGCCCGCCGGCGGCACGCATGCATCTGATGCGCATGGCCTGGGTGCTGGACCTGAGCCCGGAACAAAAGGAACAAATGCGGCAACTGCTGCAGGAACAACGGGAACAGTTCCGCCAGTTGCGGCAACAGCAAAGGGAAACCCGGCTGGCCATTCGTTCCCTTGAAAAAAATGGCAGCGTGGATGCCAAGGCTCTGAACAGTTTGCTGGACCAGGCCGCCAGCCTCTACCGCCAACAGCTGGAGATGCGTATCCATGCCCACGAGGCACTGCAGGCCATTCTCACCGAGGAACAGCGGGAACAATGGCAGCAATGGCGACAGGAACACCCGCGCCGGCGGCACGGATAACCCCCGCAATGGAATCACCCGTACAAGCACGGGCGACCGGCCAGGGATGGCCCCAGGGAAGGGCCTCAAACGCAAGGCTCAGGGCAAAAAGCCCAGATTGTTGCTGTTGAAATTACCGAGATTGGGGAAGATGGTAGCCAGTTCCGCATCGCCCAGCCCCAGCCAGCGCACCAGGGTGGCGGCGTATTGCTCGACGGCGATGTCCGGAATCAGGCGGCCACCATCCACATCCTGATTGCTGCCCAGTGCCAGATCCGGGTAAGCACCCACCATGCCGCCCTGCACGGCATCACCCACCACGAACTGTACCCCGCCCCAGGCATGATCACTGCCATCTCCATTGCTGCTCAAGGTACGGGCAAACTCCGACAGGGAGAACAGGGTGACATTGCTGCCCAGACCACCCCACTGGCTGCTGTTGAGGGTATTGAAAAAGGCATCCACACACTGGTCGACAATACTCAGCCTTTCCTGCTGCGCATTGAGCAGCCGGTCATGAAA
Source organism: Lysobacterales bacterium (assembly GCA_026993285.1). GTDB lineage: Bacteria > Pseudomonadota > Gammaproteobacteria > Xanthomonadales > S139-57 > S139-57. Next base: position 1,473 of record JALWTZ010000206.1, read on the forward strand.
ATCATAGCCGCCCATGCGTACCATGAAAATCTGCCGGTTGACGGTATTCTTGGCCGCCTGGCTCTTGATCACCCGTGCCACCATTTTCAACTGGCTGGCCAGAGATTGGCCTGCTGGATAGGCACTTTCATTGGGTATCGCCGGAACCGCCGCCAGATCTGTGGACAGCTCATCATAGATGGCCAGCGTATCATCATGTACCTGGGTGAAAGCTTGCATCATGGGGTGGGTTTGTGCCAGATGTTGCAGGCTTTCGAATACCTGTTGCCGCGCAGCATCCCCCTCTCCCCAGTGACGGTGTTGAAAATCTTCCAGGCCATGCGGGTTGAGTACATAGGGCGCCTGGTTGCCAATTTGCAGTGTACGAATATCCCGCAAGCTGATATTCATCGGCAGCAGAGATGTGTTATAGGTAGCCAGCAGGTCTGCCGCCCGACCCAGCCAACCACGACCATCCACAGCATCGGCAGCGGTCATCTCCCATTGCGTCTGCTGATCAGCATGAGAAAACAATTGTTTGGGCAGCGGTACGGTTTCATTCAGGACTTCACTTTTGGTAGCCGGAACCACCAGCGTGCCTACATTGTTGACAAAGGCCACCTGCCCCTGATTGTAACGGGTGGCCAGCCGGGGCATGGCCGGGTGAAGGCCATGAGCCGTACCATTCAAACCATGTAGTTGGCTGCTGGCAATGGCGAGATTGCTGCGGCTGGCCTGATAGGTGTTGTAGCCACTGCCAGTGGGCACCAGCATGTTGTAACTGTCGTTGCCACCGCTCAGGTAGAGGCAGACCAGTGCCTTGTAGCCCGGCAGGGCCGAAGTGTCTTTCAACGCCGCTGATGCCAATTGCAGGCTGCCACCGAAGCCCAGCCAGCCGGCGCTACCGATGGAAGCAGCCAGACAACGGTGCAAAAATTCGCGGCGAGTATGTTTGCGATTTTTGTTCAACATGGCACTAACCTCAACGTTGTATGGCATATTCGGGTGAAGTCATGATGAGATAGATCGCCTCGCAGGTTCGCCGCGCGCCATCCGGCCAGTAGGGATCACTGTCGTTGTAGGGGAATGTAGCCAGATAGTTGTATAGTGTGCTGCGCATGGCGGCAGACATTTGCCCGGACATCAGCAGCAGATCGAGATGATCCAGCAATGTGTTGAGATCTGCCGCCATGGCAAACTCGGTGGACAGGTTCAGCACCACACCGGTTTCCCAATTGACCTCATTGAGATCCTGCCCCACCCATTGGCCCATGATCAAATCCAGCAACCGGTTGGCAGTACTGGTAGCCAGTGAAGCAGTGAGAATCTGGAATTCCGGCCCCACCATCCCGGCATTGCTGATGGCACCCTGCGGGCTGTAATCCGGTCGATAAAAATTGAACACACTGGGTGCTCGCAGAGGAGTCTGTGCATAGACTTGATCCGAGCTGTCATCACTGAACTGGCCATAACGTACCGGCTGAGCATGAAAAGCCCGCCACAAATGGATCTGCCGGAGCAACGGTTCCCGCAACTTGCCAAATGCGTTGGGCAATAGCGTGGGGCCATTGCGTGCTTCTTCATCCAGCAGGATGGCTTCCACCACCGCTGCCAAATCACCGCGCACACCTTCGCCATTGTCATCAAATACAGCTGCCACCCGCTGCACATAGGCCGGTGAAGGATTGGAAGTCACCAGCCGCTGAATCAGCTGCTTGCCGATAAACGGGCCTACATTGGGGTGGTTGAACAATACATCCAGTGCCTGGGCCAGATCCTGGCGGGCATCCTGCCCGGCGGGGAAGTTCACACTGGTGAACAACACCTTGCCATCGGTATCGTGGTAGTTGTAAGTATTGGAATCGGATGGATTGACTAGTTCACAGGATTCCATGGGCAATAGGCCGGTATTATCCCCGTCATAAATGAATTCCCAGTACTGGCAATAACCATCATGGTTACTGTCCCAGTTGCCTCGGGTCCAACCCGTAAAAATCCGTGCCAGGTTTTCGATATCCACCTGACCATAGGTAGGCACGGGGTTGCCGTTACCATCGGTAATCACACTTCCATCCGGGTTCAGCTCCACCAGACCAATGGTAAACAGTTGCATGATTTCCCGTGCGTAGTTCTCGTCGGCACGGATACCGTTGGCCAGGTCCGGCTTGCGGTTCTGAAACATGCTCAGGTAGTGGCCCATCAGCGGGTTGATGGTTACTGCCTCCATCAGGTCACGATAACTTCCACCCGCATGTTGAGCCAACAGATCATAGTATTGCGCCGTAGCCAATGGCCTGGCTTCAATTTCCGCATTCAGGTCACTGATCACCCAGATCTGGCTCAAGGCCCAGGCTACCCGCTGACGCAACTGATCCGGTCCGGTGGTGGCATAGGTCAGCCAGGCCTGAATACGATGATCCTGATAGAGCTGGTCCTGCGGCAACCCCAGGCCCTGCATGAAAGTGTATTCACTGGATTGCGGCAAGGCCCATTGCTTGCGTATCCAGTTGCGGTAGCCGTCGGCCTGTACCTGGGCAATAGCTTCTTCGGTTGGTCCAAAGCTGGCCTGATTGAGAAAGCGCGCCGCTTCCGCCGGTGAAATGCCGCTGGATTCGAAATCACTGATCTGGATGGTGTCGGTGACCGCGGCCTGTGCCAGCAGGGAAACCGAACACAACAAACCCGTCCAAAAGCCTTGTCGCTGCATGATGGCATACCTCCTGCGGCGATTATGCGCAGTCAATACACCAAATTCCGTGAAGTATTTGGCAACAAAAAAGCAGCCCGGAGGCCGCTTATTCATTTTCTACCGCTTTTCGTATCAGTCTCGTGCTTCCACGCCCTGCAGGGCCGGGTCTTCCCGGCATTCCTGAAAGACACGCAAGGTGCAAGCGTTGCAGCGGTCACGGTCCAGCCGCTTATAGATTTCCCGGATGGCTTCTTTCTTGGAAGAAAACAGGTTGCGCCCGCCGATGGTACGCACATAGTGACCCCGGGCGAGGAATTCCAACACCTGCGGCTTGAGGTCGCACAGGTACAAGCCTCCGCCCTGCTTTCTGAGCCGCTCGGCTTCCTGGGCCAGCATTTCCGCACCGGCTACATCGACAAAATTGATCCCCGCGCCAATGATGAGAATATGGTTGGCACCCAAGTTGTCGGTGATGTGGGTCAAGCGGTTAACAATGCTGTCGACGGAGCCGAAATAGATAGACATGTCGATGCGGATGATGCGCAGCTGCGGGCATTGCAGCAGGGGCTTGGTCTGAATGTCCACCAGCCGCTGCTTGGGCTCACTGGGGTCCGGCGCCAGGGTGACAATATTGGGTGAGGAGGTGCGGCTGAGGAAATAGAACAGCGACAGCATCACGCCGGCGTAGATGGCGAATTCCAGCTCCAGGAACAGGGTGGCCAGAAAGGTCACTACCATCACCGAGGTTTCCGATTTGCTGGCCTCGGCAATGGTCTTGATATGGTGGAAGTCGATCAGGTTCCAGGCCACGATGAGAATCACCCCACCCATGGCCGCCACCGGCAGATACGCAGTCAGCGGGGCGATGAGCAGAACGATCAGCATCAGGGAAATAGCGGCAAAAATGGCCGACATGGGCGTTTTGGCACCCGCCGCGTAGTTGATGCCGGAGCGGGTGAAGGAACCGGAACCGGCATAGCTGGAGAAAAAGCTGCCCACCATGTTGGACAAGCCTTGGCCGATGAATTCCTGGTTGCCGTCGATACGCTGTTGGGATTTGGAAGCAATGGAACGGGCGATGGATACCGCCTCGATCAGCCCCAGCAGCGCCACGGCAAAGGCCTGGGGCGCCAGCTGGCGAATGGTGGCAAAATCAAAGTCCGGGCTGGACAGCGGTGGCAGGGAAGCCGGAATTTCCGGTACCAGTTTTACCCCATGCTGCTCGCCACCGAGAACAAGGTTGATCATCGTGCCAGCAATCAAGCCAAACAGCAGGTAGGGCGAATTGTGCCACAGCTTGCGGGTCAGCAGGGATGTTCCCAGTGTGATTGCCGCCACGACAACCACATAGAGGTTGATCTTGTCCAGAGAATGGAAAATCAGGTCCCAGACATGCAAGAAGGATTCTCCCCGCGGTACTTCAATACCCAGCACATGTTTCATCTGTGAAGTAGCGATCAATACCGCTGCACCGGCAGTGAAGGCCACCACCACGGTGTGGGAGACGAAATTCACCAACGAGCCCATGCGTGCCAGCCCCAGAGTGAATTGATACACTCCGGCCAGGAAGGTCAGGGTCAGTGCCAAGTTGATGTACTCTGGTGTACCCGGTTCTGCTATACCGCTGATGGTGGAAAAGACAACAATGGAAATTGCCGTTGTCGGGCCGGAAATCAAATGCAGGGAAGAACCGAAAAGCCCGGCAACTACTGGTGTCACCATGGCGGTATACAAACCATATTCCGGTGGAAGGCCGGCAATGGTTGCAAAGGCGATGCCCTGTGGCAATACAATCACCGCATTGGTCAGGCCCGCCATCAAGTCTGCCTTGATGGTGTTGCGGTTGACCATGGGCAACCACTTCAGGAATGGAAAGAACAGCGCCAGAATATTGTGTTTCAATGTGATTCCCTTGCTAGGCCAGGCCGGAAACTACGGGGCGCGGACGCTCCTGGACAAGATACAACATACCGGCCCTGTATTTCGAGGAAAGACGACCGGCTGGAGGCTACCGCACCCACAGCTGGGTGCTGGATCATTATCAATGATAGCTACACTTTTGTTGACCCTCTCGGAAGGGCTAACCCAAAAAATCAACAGGCTGGCGTAATCGTGTTTTAACCTGACAGTGAGCCTCAAGCAGGTTCTTCCTGTGCTTCGAGCATTTCCATCAATTGCAGGGCGATATTGACGAAATCATATTCGGTAATAATGCCCACCAGCTGGCCTTCCTCCATCACCGGCAAGCAGCCATAGCGATTTTTTTGCAGGAAAAGCCCCGCCCGGCGCAGGCTGTCTTTCGGATGCACGACAGCCACTTGTGCGGTCATGCAGGAAGACACGGGCGTGG
>JALWTZ010000207.1 GCA_026993285.1 Lysobacterales bacterium
TGGCCAGGGCGCGGTCCTGGCCACTGCCCCAGTCGGCGTAGACGGTGCCGAAATAGCCGAAGCTGGAATCGGTCAGATTACCGTCCGCGTTATAGCGGGTGAGAAAGGCCGGATCGGTATTGCCGTCAGTGAACGCACCAGCCACGATGAACCGGCCATCGGCTTGCAGGGCCAGATCCGCTACTTGCGTGGCGTCCTTGCGAAAGGTTTTGCGCCCCGCGCCCGCGGCGAAGCCACTGTCACTGCTGCCATCGGCATTCAGGCGGTAGGTGCCCAGGGCCTGTACGCCAGCCAGTGTGAGTCGGGTGGTGGCCAGGATCTTGCCATCGGGCTGCTCGGTGAGCGCCACCGTGCTGGCTTGGGGCTGGATATCGGCGATGGCCTTGCCGCTGGTGTTGAAGCTGGTGTCCATGCTGCCATCGCTGTTCAGGCGGAAAAGCAGGCCATTACCGCTGACCGTGGTGGCTTGGTGGCCTGCCAGCAGCAGCTTGCCGTCGGCTTGCCGGGCCAGTGCCTTATTGCTGGTCGCGGTACTCGTATCCGCGGTGAACTGTACGATTCCATTGCTGCCGAAACCACTGGTTGAGAGTGTGCCACTGGTTTCATAGCGCAGCACGGCCCAGTCGGCCAGTTGCCCGAGATTGGCTGTAGTGGCGCTGACAATGGGGCGGTCGCTGTCATCAATGGCCAGGCCCACGGCAAAATCCAGCGCATTGAGATTCTGCACCAGTATGCCGTCCGTGTCCCAGGTGGTATCCAGGTTGCCGCTACTGGTCAGGCGGACCAGCAACAGGTCGTTGGTGGTGCCACCGTTGCCGGTTTCACCCAGCAGATACAACAGGCCATTGCTGTCACGCGCGATTGCCCTGCCGATTTCGTTGGCGCCCTGATTGATGAGCAGCAAGCCGTTGGTTCCAAAACCGGTACTCACGCCGCCCAAACTGGTAAACTGCGCGGCGGCCAGGTTGTATTGCGAGCCGGCAGTGACGAACAATGAGCCCAGCACTACAAATTGACCGGCGGCATTCAGGCCCATGGCGTGGGCTTGCAAATTACCGCCGGTGCTGCCCTTTTGCCCGATGCCGTTGCTGCCGAAGCTGGTATCCAGGTTGCCATTGGCATCCAGGCGCATCACGGCCAGATATCCGGTGCCGTTGTCCAGAAGCGTGCCGCCGAGGATGAAACCGATGGGGCCGGAAGCGCCTTCCTGCACATGCAGGCCAACAGGTGAGAAATTGCGCGTGCCCAGGTCGATGGTGGCCACCCCGTTGCTGGCAAAGCCGGTGTCCAGGCTGCCGTCCGGGTTCAGGCGGACAAGCTGAACCTTGCTGCCACCGACGGAATAGAGAATTTTGCCATCGGCCTGCAGGCTGAGACTGTTGGGTTCGCTGGCCACATTGGCATCCAGATAGACGCCATTGCTGGCAAAGCCGGTATCCAGTGTTCCATCGCTGTTGAAACGCATCAGCATCAGGGTGCGCCCCAGGGCCTCGGTATAGCCGCCCACCAGAATCTTGCTATCGGCCTGTACGACCATCTTCGATAGCACTTCCG
>JALWTZ010000208.1 GCA_026993285.1 Lysobacterales bacterium
GGCCTGTTTCTGCTGATTCTCTCACTGGTCAGCGCCACCATTGTCGCCTTCATCATCTACACCCTGACCATGGACAAGATCCGCGAGATCGCGGTACTGAAGCTGATCGGCACGCGCAACCGCACCATCGCCGGCATGATCCTGCAACAGGCACTGGCCCTGGGTGGCATCGGTTTCGTGGTGGGCAAGATCGCCGCCACCTTCGCCGCGCCCCATTTCCCCAAGTATGTGGTACTGCTGCCCGAAGACAGCATACTCGGCTTGCTGGCGGTACTGCTGATCTGCGCCCTGGCCAGCCTGGTGGCCATTCGCATGGCACTGAAGGTAGACCCGGCCGAGGCCCTGGGAGGTTGAACATGCAAAAGCCGGATCAAGATCCACAGGGCATCATCATCGAAGGGCTGAAAAAACGCTACGGCCAGGGCGACACCGCCGTGGATGCCCTCAAGGGCGTGCACATGCGGGTGGCGCCGGGCGAGGTGGTGGGCCTGATCGGCCCGTCCGGCTCGGGCAAGAGCACCCTGCTCAAATGCCTGGGCGCGGTCATCGACCCCAGCGCCGGGCGCATGACCATCAACGGGGAACGTATCTACGACTATGGCTGGCTGGTGGATGACCTGCGGGCCCTGCGCCGCGACCGCATCGGCTTCGTGTTCCAGGCACCCTATCTGATCCCCTTTCTCAATGTGCTGGACAATGTGGCGCTGCCGCGCATGCTGGCCGGCGAGCGCAACGAACCGGCCCGTGAACAGGCCATGAACCTGCTGCACGCCCTGGATGTGCAACACCGGGCCCAGGCCATGCCTAGCCAGCTCTCCGGCGGGGAACAGCAACGGGTGGCCATTGCCCGTGGCCTGGTCAACCGGCCACCGGTGGTACTAGCCGACGAACCCACCGCCCCGCTGGATTCCGTCCGCGCCATGGCGGTGATGCGCATCCTGCAGCAGATGGCGCGGGAATACCATGCCGCCATCATCGTGGTCACCCATGACGAAAAAATCATCCCCACCTTCCGGCGCATCTACCACATCCGTGATGGCATCACGGTGGAAGAAGCCGGCGAGGGCCGCCCGCTGGACTGAAAAGCGGCGGCTGAAAAACGGCGGCAAGCAACCGCACCCCGGTTCTGCTACCCTATGCAGGGTTTCAACAGGCCGTACCAACCATGCAGGACACCAGCGACACCCACGCCTTTTTCTCCCGCCTCAACGCCCGCCAGTACGAGGAGGCGCTGGTACCACGCATCTTCCGGCCCTGGGCGGAACAGCTGCTGCAAGGGCTGGAAGCGCCCGCGGGCGGGCGCGTGCTGGACCTGGCCTGCGGCACCGGCGCGCTGGCCCGCTGCCTGAACGAGCAACGCCCGGATCTGGAGCTGCACGGGCTGGATCTCAGCGGCGACATGCTGGCCATCGCCCGTGAATGCTGCCCCGCCGTGCACTGGCGGGAAGGCAACGCCCTGGCCCTGCCCTGGCCGGATGCCCATTTTGACGCGGTCTGCTGCCAGCAGGGCCTGCAGTTCGTGCCGGAACGGCCAGCGGTGCTGGATGAAATCC
>JALWTZ010000209.1 GCA_026993285.1 Lysobacterales bacterium
GGCAGCCACCTTCGGATCGTCGGTGCGGCGCTTCAGCGCCGCCATGCCGCCTTCCAGGAACTCATCACGCCACTGGGACAATACCGAGGCCGGCTGCCCTGTCTCACGGCTCAGTGCATCCAGGCTCTCGCCGCGCAGAATCCGCAGCACCACCTCCTGCTTGCGCTTTGCCGACCAGCGCTTGACAGACTTCTCGCTCATGGACACCTCCTGTCGCTATCACTCTACGACCAAATGTGTGTCCAGAATATTCGAGGGGCAACCCATTAATAGCCTGTTGTATACGCGCGCAAAAGGAAAGGCCCGGCACGAGGAAGGTCCTTGGTTTTGCTTGGGATGCCGTTAGGCAAAATTGCTGGCCACGAAATCCCAGTTGACCAGTTCCCAGAAATGTTTGAGATATTCCGGTCGGGCATTGCGGTAGTCGATGTAATAGGCATGTTCCCAAACATCCACGGTCAGCAAGGCAGTCTTGCCATCCGTCATTGGGGTGCCTGCACCGGTGGTGTTAACGATTTCCAGCCCGCCATCTTGGGTTTTTACCAACCATGTCCAGCCACAGCCAAAGTTAGTAGCTGCTGATTGTGAGAACTTTTCCTTGAAATCAGCAACAGAGCCAAAGGCGTTAGCCAGCTCCTCGGCCAAAGTGCCGTTGGGGTCACCCCCGCCGTTAGGGCTCAGGCAGTTCCAGTAGAAGGTATGGTTCCACACTTGAGCGGCATTATTGAACAGTCCCCCGGAAGACTTGAGAATGATTTCTTCCAGAGAAGCATTTTCAAATTCAGTGCCCTGTATGAGATTATTGAGGTTGTTGACATAGGTTTGGTGGTGTTTCCCGTAATGGAACTCGATTGTTTCCTTGGAAATGTGTGGTTCCAGCGCATCGGGTGCATACGGAAGCGGGGGCAGTTCATGAGCCATTGTTCTTTCTCCTGAGCATTTGATTCATCGTGATGACGGGATTGGATTGAAAACCCACGCAGCCGCGCAGATTCCAAGGGTGGAGATTTGTCGCGACTCCGATCGATTGCGTGGGGGTTGGCAGAAGGTCAATGACTCTGCCAATGTAGGGCTATGAGGGTACAATACCCGAGCATTTTAGTCAATCGCTTGCCCATCCAGGTAGTGGCCTGACAGGGGAATTACCGCAGGATCCCGGGTGGAGCAGTGTCATGAGGTATTGTTTTGTCACTCGATGCCATTCAGCTCGGGCTGTTTGCCAGCCGTATCACTGCCGTCTGCGAGGAGATGGGCGCGGTGCTGCGCCATGCCGCCTTCTCGCCCAACATCCGTGACCGGCTGGACTATTCCTGCGCCGTGTTCGACGCCGGAGGCCGGCTCTGCGCGCAGGCCGCGCACATCCCGGTGCACCTGGGCAGCATGGCCTACGCCATGGCCGGGGTGGTGGCGCGGGTGGACTGGGCGCCGGGCGACATGGTGATCTTCAACGACCCCTATCTGGGCGGCACGCATCTGCCCGATGTCACCCTGGTGGCGCCGGTGTTTCATGCCGACGAGCTGGTGGGGTTCGTCGCCAACCGCGCCC
>JALWTZ010000210.1 GCA_026993285.1 Lysobacterales bacterium
GCCCAGTTCAGGCGGGTGTTTGAACAGGCAGAGCGATCCGCGGATCGCTTTTTTACTGTTCTGGGCCGGCCCAACGGGGAAGAAACCGCGCGTTTGGGGCTGGCCATTTCGAAAAAAGTGGACAAACGCGCCGTAGGCCGCAACCGGATCAAACGACTGGTGCGGGAAAGTTTCCGCCAGCACCGTCAACAACTGTCCGCCGTGGATCTGGTGGTCATGGCCCGTCCGGCGGCCACTCGGGCCGATAATGAAACGCTGCTCAAAGCGCTGGAACGCCACTGGCGAACATTCGGAGCCTGATCCATGAATACCCGTACCCTGCTGGTTTTCTCCTTTCTTTTTGTCTCCTATCTGTTGTGGCAGGCTTGGCTGGATGACCAGAATCGTGCCCACCAACCCCAATCGGTAGCGGCGCCCGCAGCTTCGCCCGATACCATGGATGGGACGGATGTTCCGGCTGCAGCCCAGGCCAGCGGACAGCCGGCTCTGCCCGTGGAGCGTGGTTCCGCCAGCAATGCCAGCCAGCTGATCGAAGTTCAGACCGATGTACTCAACCTGAAACTGGACCTGAACGGCGGCAGCATCGTCTATGCCGACCTGCCGAAATATCCGGTGGCAGCGGATCAGCCTGATGTGCCTTTCGTGTTGCTGGATCACAGTGACCATCTGTTCTATGTCAGCCAGAACGGCTTGATCAGTGCGGATGGAGATGCGCCGAGTCACAAGACGCGCTTTCAGGCTGAAAAGGAAAGCTATCACCTGGGTGATGCGGATGTACTGACGGTGGAACTGCACTGGCAGGGTAATGGCCTGATGGTGACCAAGCGCTATCGCTTTGAGCGGGGCAGCTATGTTATCCACAGTGAACAGGTGGTGCGCAATACCAGCAATCAGCCGCGTACCCTGAGTGCCTACCAGCAGTTTCAGCGCAGCAAGCCGGAAAAACATAAGGGTTTTTCCAACACCCGGCGATACAGCTTTGTGGGTGCCGGCATTTATAATCCGGATGACCACTTCACCAAGCTGCCGCTGGATGACATGGCAGATGAACCGTTGAAAGCCAGTTTCTCCCATGGCTGGGGCGCCATGTTGCAACTGCATTTCTTTACCGCCTGGATTCCGCCAGCGGAAGAAGTTTGGCATTACAGTACCCGCGTCATACCCGGTGCTCAGCCACATTACCTGCTGACGGAAGTCAGTGAACCCCGCCAGCTGGCCCCGGGTGAGGAAACCGTCTTCCAGAGCCGCCTGTTTGCCGGCCCGAAACTGCAGAATGTGCTGCCGGAAGTGGCCGATGGGCTGGAACTGGTGGTGGACTACGGCATGTTTACCATTTTTGCCAAGCCGCTGTTCCACGTGCTGGATTTCTTCCATGGGCTGGTGGGCAACTGGGGTTGGGCCATTATTCTCCTGACCCTTTCGCTGAAACTGGCCTTCTTCAAGCTCAGTGAAGCCCAGTACCGGTCCATGGCACGCATGCGCCAGATGCAGCCGCGCATCGAGGCCATCAAGCAGCGTTATGCCGAGGACAAGCAACGCCTCAA
>JALWTZ010000211.1 GCA_026993285.1 Lysobacterales bacterium
CAGGGTTCAGGGGGGCGGCTTCGCCCGTCGCGAAAAACGGCAAACGGGCCGTGGTTTCTGTATACTTCCTGCTTATTGCCTGCAAGGAGAGCCTGATGCCGGGGATATTGCTGATCGAGCCTGTTCATACGCTGGCCCATTTGCTGGAGCGGGCCCTGAAGGTGGGCGGCTATTCGGAACATGTACTGGCTTCCAGTTACGAGGATGGCCTGTGGTACCTGCAGGAAGCGGAAATGGCCGCCGAAGGCTACGATGCCATCGTGCTGGGCGTGCCCGGCCATGAGGAGGGGGATTTTGCCGCCATCATGGACAAGCTGGCCGGTGGCCCCCTGCAGCAGGTTCCCGTGTTGCTGATGGCGCACAAGAGCGAGGAACGCCTGCAGAACTGGAGTCGTCAGCGTGGGCATACAGCCCAGTTGAGCTGGGCGCATTTCGGGCGCATTCCGGCACGACTGGCCAAACTGATCCCGGCCGAAACCTCCAGCGTGCCCAGTGGCACGGAGGGCATGCGTCTGCTGTTCGTGGATGATTCCCAGAGTGTGCGCTTTGCCTATCGCCAGCTGCTGGAAACCCAGGGCTATCAGGTCGATGTGGCCGCTTCCCTGGAAGAGGCGCGCAAGCGGCTGGAAGCCGCCGACAATGGAGGCTACGAACTGGTCATCTGTGACTATTTTCTTCCGGATGGCACCGGGGACCAGTTGTGCCGCGAACTGGTGGAACAGGATCCGCCCCAGCGCGTGGCCATCATTACCGGTACCTACCGGGAATCGGTGATCAAGGCCTGTCTGGATGCGGGTGCGCTGGAATGTCTGTTCAAGAACGAGGCCAAGGAGCTGTTCGTATCCCGCATCAATGCATTGGCTCGTGCCATTGAGGCGCAGGGCCGGGAGGCGCAGCAGCGGGAATACCTGCAGGGCATACTGGCATCGGTGGCCGATGGTGTCTATGGCGTGGATGCCGAGGGCCGGGTCAAGTTCATCAATCCGGCAGCCTGTGCCATGCTGCAATTCAGCCATGCAGAGCAGGTTATCGGCCAGCCTGCGCTGGACCTATTCCATTACGCGGATGCCAGTGGTCAGCGGGTTCCGCCAGCGGAATCGGCATTGCAGCAGGCCTATGTGCAGGGCGAGGCGCTGACCCAGGTGGAAATGGTGTTCCAGACGGCGGAAAACCGCAATCTGGTGGTGGAGTGTTCGGTTAAACCCATGATCATCGGAGGCCAGCGTCAGGGCAGCGTGGTGGTATTCCGTGATATTTCCCAGCGCAAGCAGGCCGAGCAGTTGCAATGGGAAGTCAACCACGATGCGCTCACCGGCCTGCCCAACCGGCGCTATTTTCAGCAGCAACTGGAAGAGCGGCTGGAAGGCTTGCGGCAGCAGAAACAACATGGTGCCCTGTTGTATCTGGATATCGACCGTTTTCGCCACCTGCGTGATCTGCTGGGTACCGAAGGCAGCCGGGAACTGCTCTCGCGGGTGGCGGAGCAGTTGAATGCACGCATGCGCGAAGGGGATCTGGTCTGCCGGCTGGAAGGGGATATCTTCACCATCTACCTGCATGGCATCGCCATGGATCGCCTGCTGGTACAGGCCGAGGATTTCCGTGAACTGGTGCGCCGGGTGGATTATCCGGTGGGCAGCAAGCGCCGGTCACTGACGGCTTCCATCGGAGTGAGCATCCTTTCGGACGAAACCCCGTCGGCGATCATGGCCCTGGATCAGGCCCGCCAGGCCTGTGAAGAAGCCAAGAAGAAAGGTCGCAACCAGACACATTTGTTCATCGACCGGAAGGATCACGACACCCGTGCGGCGGTGGACCAGGGCTGGAAGCAGCGTTTCGAACAGGCCCTGCGAAAAAATCAATTCATGCTCATGGCCCAGCCCATTGTCAATCTGGATGTGCTGAACATGGAAAACCTGAAGGCCATTGCCGGACAGGTATGGAAGCTGCGCCCGGCCGGCGGCAGGACACCGGAATTCATTTTCGAGTTGCTGCTGCGGATGAAGGACAGCCGCGGCCAGTGGATCTCCCCGGCGGTATTCGTGCCCCTGGCCGAGCGGGTGGGGATGGCGCAGGAAATCGATCTCTGGGTGGTCAAGCGGGCCGTGCGCAACCTGGAAGTACTGGGCGAGACGCGTTATCCGCTGTCTTTCACCATCAACCTTTCCAACCATACCCTGCAGGATCCGGAGATGATGGCCACGCTGGGCGGCGTGATTGCTTCCAGCCGGATTCAACCGGAAAGGATCATCTTCGAAATCACCGAAACCGCAGCCATCGAGCACTTGAGCGCGGCGCGAAAATCCATACTGGCCATGCGCAAGATCGGCTGCCAGTTTGCCCTGGATGATTTTGGCACCGGTTTCAGTTCCTTTGCCCACCTCAAGCACCTGCCGGTGGATTTTCTCAAGGTGGACGGCATGTTCGTGGAAACCATGATGGAAAGCGAGACCGATCGTGCCATGGTTGAATCCATCAATGCCATGGCACACGCCCTGGGGTTGAAAACCATTGCCGAGCATGTGGACTCGGTGGAAGGCGTGCACATGGCCCGTTCACTGGGTACCGATTATGTGCAGGGGCACTTCATTGGAGAACCCATGCCCTTGAACCGGATCAACTTTCAGGCATTCCGCAAGCGCCCGGCCTGAATGAACCCTTTCAAGGGCGTGCGGGCTTGGTGTAGTCTCTGGCCTGGATCTTTATCGGGAAATCACACCATGCACTACGGAATTGTGTTGGGCTTGCTGCTGTGCTGGCTACCTGTGCAGGCAGCAAAAGTGGATGCGGATTTCATTCGTCAGGCCGCGCAACAATCCGGATATACGCAAGAACAGATTCGTGCCTGGATGGCCCAGGCGGAAAAGAAGACATCCATCCTCAAGGCCATCAGCCGTCCCGCCGAGGGCAAGGCCTGGAAAGACTACCGGCCCATCTTTCTGCAGCAAGATCGCATCGAAGGCGGCCGGCGATTTCTGCAAGAACATCGCCTGGCCCTGCGGCGGGCGGAAAACCAGTATGGCGTGCCTACCGAAATCATCACCGCCATCATCGGGGTGGAAACCCGTTATGGCCGTCATGCCGGCCGTTACCGGGTGCTGGATGCACTCTACACCCTGGGCTTTCACTACCCCAAGCGCGGGCCTTTTTTCCGCAAGCAATTGCTGGCCCTGTTCAAACTGGCCCGGCAACAGGGGCTGGATGTACTTTCCCTGAAAGGTTCCTATGCCGGCGCCATGGGCTATGGCCAGTTCATCCCCACCAGTTACCTGGAATACGCGGTGGATTTTGATGAGGATGGTCATGCGGATCTGCTGGGTTCTGCGGAAGATGCCATTGGCTCTGTCGCCCACTACCTGGCCCGTCATGGCTGGCAGCGCAATCAGCCGGTGGTTCGTGCCTTGCGGCCGCCCCGGCCGGTACCGGAAACCCAGCCGCGCAAAATGAAACCCGATACCACGGTGGAGGCAATTCTCCAGCAAGGCTTTGTACTGGAAGGCGAGCCGCTGCCCGGAGAGCTGGAAGCGGTCATCGTGCGCCTGAAGGGCAAGCGGGGAGACGAATACTGGCTGGGTACGCGGAATTTCTACGCCATTACCCGCTACAACCACAGTCCGCTCTATGCCATGGCGGTCAGCCAGCTGGCGGATGCCATCGCCCGATGAGAACGTTGCTCTTCTTGCTGGCACTGTTGTGGCTGACAGCCTGCAGCCACCGGGATGCACACCGCAGGCCGGCTCAGGACGGGCCACCCCGGTCCGGCCCGGAACGCAGCTATGCAGAGCCACAGCCCATCGACGAGCCACCCGCCCGCTATGGCAACAAAAACCCATACACGGTACTGGGGCGCACCTATCATCTGCTGCCAACGGCACGGGGTTACCGGGAAACGGGCATCGCCTCCTGGTATGGCAGCAAGTTTCACGGGCAACTGACTTCCAGCCGGGAAGTCTATGACATGCATGCCTTTACCGCCGCGCACAAGACCTTGCCCATTCCCACGGTGGTGCGGGTGACCAATCTGGAAAATGGCCGTTCGGTACGCGTTCGGGTCAATGATCGCGGCCCCTTTCATGACAACCGCATCATCGACCTGTCCTGGGCAGCCGCCCGCAAACTGGGCATGACACAAAAGGGCACCGCGCTGGTACGGGTGGAAGCCCTGTTCCCCGATGACGACCGCCTGCCTGAAAAACCGGCCGGTACCGACCATTTCTGGTTGCAGGTGGGTGCCTTCTCTCTCAAGCACAATGCCCGTGCACTGCAGAAACGGCTGGCGGATGCCGGAATGAGGAAAACGCGCCTGCAGAAAGCGAAACTTTCTTCAGGCCAATCCGTCTATCGCTTACAATTGGGCCCCTTGCGCACGGTGGATGAAGCTGATCGTTTCACCCGCCGCCTGCTGGACATGGGGCTGGAACCCCCGCATATCGTTACGGAGTAGAACTTGAAGACATATTGCTGCAATGCCCGTCTGTGGCTGGTGTGGGTCCTGTTGGGATTGACCACCGCACTGCAGGCTGCACCCCTGGCGCGGCCCGTGCCCACCGCGCCGCAGGTCAGCGCGCGTTCCTATCTGTTGCAGGACTTTGATTCCGGCAAGGTGATTGCCGAAAAAAACGCCGATCAACCCATGGAACCGGCCAGTTTGACCAAGCTGATGACCGCCTATGTGGTGTTTCAGGAGCTGAAGGCCGGGCGCATTCATCTGGATGAGGAAGTCCTCATCAGTGAAAAGGCCTGGCGCACCGAAGGCTCGCGCATGTTCGTGGAAGTGGGCAAACGGGTACCGGTTGAACTGTTGATCAAGGGCATGATCGTGCAATCGGGCAATGATGCCACCGTGGCGCTGGCCGAGCATGTGGCCGGCAGCGAGGAGGCCTTTGTCAGCCTGATGAACCAGTATGCCCGCCAGCTGGGCATGAATCAGACTACTTTCAAGGATGCCTCCGGCCTGCCGGCGGAAGGGCATCTTACCACCGCAAGGGACATGGCCCGCCTGGCCGCGGCCATCATTCGCGAATTCCCCGATTACTATCGCTGGTTTGCCATTCGCGAGATGACCTACAACAAGATTCGCCAGAGTAACCGCAATACCCTGCTGTTTCGTGATCCCAGTGTGGACGGGCTGAAAACCGGGCATACCAGCACGGCTGGCTACTGTCTGGTCAGTTCCGCTCGCAAGGATGGCATGCGTCTGATTTCCGTCGTCATGGGCAGTCGCAGTGAAAAGGCGCGTGCAGACGACTCCCAGCGCCTGCTGGGTTATGGCTTCCGTTTTTTTGAAACGAGAAAGCTGTATGAGCCGGGAGAGAAAATCAGTGAAGTTCGCGTTTGGAAAGGTGAAAAGGACCAGCTCGCACTGACGGTGGATGCACCCGTGTGGGTGACCATTCCCCGTGGCAGCTATGGCTTGCTGCAGGTCAGCATGGCACTCAGTGAACCCTTGCTGGCCCCGGTGCATCAGGGGCAGGCCGTGGGGCAGCTGAATGTCACCCTGGGAGATCAGCCGGTGGTGGAACGCCCGCTGCAGGCTGCGGAAAGCATTGCCGAGGGCAGTTTGTGGAAGCGTCTTGGAGATGGTGCCAGCCTGTGGCTGGAGGGCTGGCTTGGAGGCGAGAATGACTGACGAACCGCGTGAAAGCCTGCTGGAGTTTCCCTGTGAGTTTCCGGTCAAGGCCATGGGGCGGGCCGATCAGCCGGTACGGGAGGTTTTTGAACGCATCGTGGCCGAGCATGTACCGGAAGCCCATGTGTTGACCTGGGAGGAGAAACCCAGTGGCAAGGGGAACTTTGTTGCCATCACCGCCTGCATTCAGGCCAGTGACCAGGAACAGCTGGACCGCATCTACCATGCCCTGACGGATGCACCGGAAATTCTGGTTGCCCTCTGAACATGCCCCAGCCCTGTACCCTTCGCCGCTGGCCCGGTTTGCAGCCCTATGAGCCGGTCTGGCGGGCCATGCGGGATTTTACCGACCGGCGTGATGAACAGACACAGGATGAATGCTGGCTGGTGGAACATGAACCGGTATTGACCCTGGGGCAGGCCGGCCGGGCCGAGCATGTGCTGGATGCCGGCAATATTCCCCTGATCCATTGTGACCGGGGCGGGCAGGTCACCTATCACGGCCCTGGGCAGGTGGTGATCTACCCCCTGCTGCAGTTGAAGCGGCTGAAGCTGGGGGTCAAGGCCATGGTGCAGGGGTTGGAGCAGGCGGTGATCGATTATCTGGCCGGGCTGGATATAGCGGCTGAACGCCGTCCGGGTGCGCCGGGTGTCTATGTACAGGGTGCCAAGATCGCTGCCCTGGGCCTGCGTGTCCGGCGGGGCTGCAGCTATCACGGCCTGGCCTTCAATCACCAGATGGATCTGTCACCGTTCCAACGCATCAATCCCTGTGGCTATGCCGGTCTGGAAGTGACACAATTGT
>JALWTZ010000212.1 GCA_026993285.1 Lysobacterales bacterium
GTTCCCACAGGCCGGGCTTGCCACTGGCCCTGCGCATCAGCGCGTTGATGCTTTCCACCACGGAAAAGTGCGGGCACAGCCAGCCGCAATAGATGCGCCCGTAGCGCCAGACCAGCCAGAGTACCAGGCCGATGAAGCCCAGTACCGGCAACAGGGCGCGCAGCCATAGCTGCTGGCTCAGGGCCCAGGCATCGGCGCTGGCCATTTCATGCAGGCCCAAGGTCCAGCGCATGCCGAGAAACCAGAAGTGCCCGGCGGTCAGGTCCAGGCGAAAAAGATTCAGTACCGGTGCCAGCAGGAACAGGGCGAAAAAACCCGCCTGCCAGTAGCGCCGGGTTCGCGGATGAAAGCCTGCAAGACTCATGGCTCCGCGCGTTCAGCCACCAGCCGCCCGGCCCGGCGGCCCAGCAGAGGATAATGAAAGGCCTGCCCATTGAGCGCCTTCACCAGCCCCAGCACACCCAGCAGAATCAGCGTGGAATGCACCAGGGTGAAATACAGTAGCACCCACAGCCAGGTCCAGGGGGAATCCCCACCACTGAGCCACCACAACAGCGGCACCACGGTGACGATCAACAAACCGCCCCAGAAGCTGACCATCACCGTCTGGTAGAGATGCAGCCATTCCACCGGGCTGGCCTCTGCCCGCCTGCGCCACCACAGCCACAGCAGGGCGGCAAAGCCCAGTCCGGGAATGATGAGCAGATTCAGCAGGTACAGGCTTTCGGCCCATACCGCCAGGGGTGCGGAAGTTTCAGCCTGCGACGACACGGTTCAGCTCCACCAGTTGCATCAGGGCCTGGATGGTTTCCTCGTCATCACTCAAGGGTTCCACCAGGGCGGCACGGCAGGCCTCCACGAAGGGGAAGCCGTCACGGATCAGGGTGGCGGTATAGATCAGCAGGCGGGTGGAAGCGGTTTCTTCCAGATCGTGATCCTTGAGCTTGCGCAACTGCCCGGCCAGATCCACCAGTTCCCGCGCCAGTTTCGGATCGCAGCCGCTTTCCTGCTGCACGATGCGCGCCTCGGCTTCCGCCTCGGGATAGTCGAAGCGCATGGCCACGAAACGCTGGCGGGTGGAAGGCTTCATGCCCTTGAGCAGGTTCTGGTAACCGGGGTTGTAGGAGACCACCAGCATGAAACTGTCCGGTGCCTGCAGCGTCTCGCCGGTACGGTCGATGGGCAGCATGCGCCGGTTGTCGGACAGGGGGTGCAGCACCACCGTGGTGTCCTTGCGCGCTTCCACCACCTCGTCCAGGTAGCAGATGGCGCCCTCGCGCACCGCCCGGGTCAGCGGGCCATCCACCCAGCGGGTGGCGCCATCGGCGATCAGGTGGCGCCCCACCAGGTCGGAAACCGTCAGGTCGTCGTGACAGGCCACGGTATAGAGTGGCCGGCCCAGTTTCTCCGCCATGTATTCCACGAAGCGGGTCTTGCCGCAACCGGTCGGCCCCTTGAGCAGCACCGGCAGCTGATTGCGCCAGGCATGCTCGAAAAGCGCCACTTCATGGCCCTGGGGCAGATAGTTGCTCATGAACGC
>JALWTZ010000213.1 GCA_026993285.1 Lysobacterales bacterium
CTGCTCACAAAGCAGCGGCTGGCGGCTATGCCAGAGGAGGTGCTTCGTTTACTTATCAGCGAGGGCCAGATGGCATCGATTACGCCGTCGGTGGCGAGGTGTCGATTGACACTTCGGCTGTAGCCGGCGACCCTGAGGCAACACTACGCAAAGCCGAGATCATTCGTGCTGCCGCCATGGCACCCGCCCAACCCTCAGGACAGGATATCTCTGTAGCAGCACAAGCCTCCAAAATGGCCGCGCAAGCCAGGTCAGACATGATGAGTCAGCGCCAGGAGGTACCCAGCGATAATGAAGAAGGCACTGAGCGCACCAGTGAACATGGGCTTGCAGCCTATCAGAAGAGCAACCAGAGCGATATTAAGGGACAACTTTTGGATGGCTTTGCATGAGGACAAGCCGGTATTGATTGATGAACCACTGTCTGCTCTCACCTTGAACAATATCAACGACCGGATATCCCTTCAAACACCCTCAAATTCTCGCCAGAGGTCATTCTGGCAATAATGACCCAGCCTATGAGCAATGGTTATTGCTGTTCAAAGAGCGACTCAAAAAAGAACTTAATCGTATCCGCTAACAAACGTCAGCTCCCGGCAATCGAAAATCCAGGGCCATCTACCGTCCTGCCCAGCAATCACTCATCCAGCAACAGAAACCTATCAAGCCACCTTGTCCTGATGGATATCCATCTGCGGATAAGGAATAGAGATACCGGCCTTATCAAATTCAAGCTTGACCGTTTCGTTCAAATCCCACAGCACTGCCCAAAAATCAGCGGTTTTGACCCAGGGGCGGACAACGAAATTAACCGATGAATCTGCCAGCTCGCCAACGGCAATAACAGGTGCCGGATCCTTCAATACACGCTCGTCGCTGGTGACGATTTTTTCCAGCAAGTCTTTGGCTTTCTTGATGTCATCGTCATAGCCAATACCGAAGACCATATCGACACGGCGGGTTTCCCGTGCAGAATAATTGGTGATTGTACCGCCATAAATCGAACCATTGGGGATGATGATTTCGCGGTTATCTCCAGTACGCAGGGTAGAACTAAAGATACCGATAGTTTCAACGGCACCGGATGTGCCGGCCACTTCGACAAAATCTCCCGCCTTGAAAGGACGAAAGACGATCAACATGACGCCAGCTGCGAAGTTTTGCAACGAGCTTTGCAAGGCCAGACCAACCGCCAGGCCGGCAGCACCCAACAGAGCGATCAATGACGTGGTATCAACACCGAGTTGATCAAGGGCGGCGATAACAACGAACAACAGCAAGACAGTTTTAAAAATCGATGTCACGAAGTTGATCAGAATTTGATCCATCTTCGATTTACCAAGCACAGTGCGCAGAATTTTCGTGAGTGTGTTGACAATAAGCTTACCGATAATAAATATCGTCAGTGCCATGGCGATATTTATGCTCCATGGAATGACGTAAGTAGTCACCAGATGTTCAATATCGATATTTTCTAACATATTATCCCCCTGCACTTAGTATCCCGGTCTATCCGAGTAAATCAGTCCCCAGGCGATCGAGCCCCTCGACATTCATGGCACTATAAAACCTGTCCTTAAATAATAGAAGTCCGTAAATTCATTTTAATTCACTGCTGCCCCATAAACTCGCAATAATAAAGCGTGGAACCCGACTTTCTTTGATACAAAAAATCACCATAACCTATTAATAAAAAGTAGAAGATCAGGCATTGGGTCATCATAATGCCGTGTTTTCCCGATGACTGAAACTGGCCCCGAGACATGCATTCGAAGCCCTGGCCATTCGCCGCCACAAGGGCCGCAGACTGCGCAAAACGAGTCACTGGCCCGGTTGATCACCATGGCCACATGCAGTTGTCTGGCCGTACGAGCCTCCGTAATGTTGTCAGCAATCTCTCGGCTCAGTCTGCCAAGCTCTAGCATTTTGGCACCCATGTCCATAGTTGGATTCTGAAATGTTTCATGGAGTTTCAGAACCTGTTTTATAGCCACCGCGGCCAGGGTATTCGGGACAATCCGCGCTATCGATCGGCCAGCCTGCGTCCTTTAATCTGGATTGCGCCAGCAAGCGACCTGCCGATTATTACTGAATCACACCAGGCACCGATATGTTATCAACTGCGCATATTGCTTCTATACCACTCCCGGGAGACAACAACGCCTACACACTTCAGCCAAAAATCAGAAAATAACCGCTATTATAATAGGCATGCAGTGCTACAGGGATCAGCAGCCTTTCATCTCGGTCCCGGAACCAGCCGAAAACCAGCGAAGGGATCAATACAGCCGCCGCCATGAGTGGCGGATGCGTCAGTGTATGCAACAGGGTAAATATGATGCTGGTGAGCAGATTGGCGCGGCTCACCGGGCCACAGGACTTGCGCGCCCAGGGCAGGTGCCATAAACCACCCTGCAGCAGACCGCGAAACAGTATTTCTTCCAGCACAGGATAAATCAGCGCTACCGCCATGAGACGGCCGGGCGTCAACGCAGTCCAGCCGGGTAGCGCGGGTGACGGCGTCCAGGCAGTCATCACCGCCCAGATCACCGGTGCACTCACCACCGCCACACACAGGGGTGGATCACACCACCAGCGCTGTCGTTGTGTCAGTACTGCCTGTGGCGTCTCATCAGCCACAACAAGGCACCCAATAACAACAGAGGTAACAAGGGATCCACTGAGGTTTCTGACGAAGACAGGGTGCAACCGCCACCGCCACCAGCAGAAGCCACCATCGGGGCACTGCCTGAACCGCTACTCGCCCCAACCGCCACAACATGACGTCCGGAAAAACCTGCGGCCAAAACAAACGTTTCACTGCTGGCGCCTCCGGCACTGCTCTCGCCGATCGCAGCCTGCAGTTGATAGGCTGGCGACGAAGCGGCCCCACCACCGGCAATGAGCGCATCCCTTGCCAGCGTGAAGTTTTCACTGCTACTCACAGCGGCCTGGGAAACCGCAGTCCCCAACAGCAGCAAACATCCTGCCAGCAGAGAATACCTCAAGGCTGCATGACCAGGCGGGCGCCTGCCACGGCATGACTGAGCGACTCCAGCCGGACGGCCAGGCGATCGATCTGCCGGGACTGGATAGTTTTCAGCATCAGCAGCTGTTGTTGCAAATCAGCCAGTTGCTGATTTGCAAGCTCGCTCCGGCGCCTCAGTTTGCTTATCTGCTGCTTCATGGCATTGATCAGAACGACATCATGCCCACCCTGCTCCAACTGCACGAACATCAGCACCTTGCCCCGGCCCTGTTCAAGGCTTTCCAGAGCCTTGCCCACAATCGTACCGGAACCGGAAAATTTGACCGCGATGCCGGGCTCCGGCCCGGTGGTTAGCAGATCACCCGGACGGATAGCGCCGAAACTTGCATCTGCCTTGACGGGCACCCGGCCGGCCAGAGCCACCAGGGAGGTATGCACCTTATAGAAAGTCTCCATGACCTGGGAATCCAGATCCTCTTCCATTTGGGCGATATGGGCCTGGATACGGTCAGCCTGTTGCGTATCAGCCGCACTTTGTACTTCTACCAGAGTCTTGCGGAGCCTCCGCAACTTGCCTTGTCTTTCCGGATCTGAGGACAGAATCTGCGCCCGCAACGCATCCCGTTGTTCGGCAAACTCTGTTGCCAGTTTGTCCCCCCAGGCAGCCTTGAGTTCGGTACGGTCAAAAGGCACGCCGCCGAGGACGTTGCCTGGCTTTTCACTGATCACCCCGATGACCAAGTTATCATCCGGACCTGTGGACTTGCTGATTGCGCCGGCATGCCCCGGGTCCAGCCTGACGATATCCCCTGGCTGCAAGACCTCGGATGCCAGAAATGACTCGGCCAAATCAAAACTGGTGGCATTTGAGGTAAGAAAGCCTCGGATGCGCAGATTACCTGTTTGCGATAACGAGGCAATCTGATTCAGGATCGAGGTATTGCCATTGGCCTTCCACAACATTTTGGAACTGGTATCGCTGTTATCGCTATCGATAATCGTGATAATCGTCCCCTTCGATGAGATGGTCCCGCTAAGGAAGCCAACGCCTAAATCGAGCCGGCCACCCACACCGGCGTGGCCGGGCGTAAACAGGCCATAACCCGTCGTGGTAGTTGATATACCATAGACACCGTATTTCCCCGAGCCCTTGACGCCAATATTGGCTGAGAAACCCCCGACGCCGATACCCTGTGTGGTGTCATCTGCAGACCCCAGCACCCCATACGCCGGATTCCCGGCAGCCGTAATGGTCTTGTTATAACCCCATACGCCAGCGCCTGAACCAGTGTTACTGATGCCGTAAACACCATAGGTCGTACCGCTGGTACTGGTAGCCTCGCCCATCAACGCCGCACCCGTCCCATTATTCACTGTCGCCCGGATACCCTTGACCAAGCCGCCCACGCCCGTAGAACTGTCAAGGACATCAAGCTTCGCAGCTGGAGCGTTGGTGCCGATACCGACATTGCCACCGCCAAATGCCAGATCAATATCCATGGCGCTGTTATAGTTAAAATGCAGCACGGCATCGGAGTCGATCTCGTTGCCGTCAATCAGCATATTCTGGCCGGGTGAACTTATCTTGAGGGGGGCTGTGAGTCCATTACTGTCGACGC
This sequence comes from Lysobacterales bacterium, assembly GCA_026993285.1. GTDB lineage: Bacteria > Pseudomonadota > Gammaproteobacteria > Xanthomonadales > S139-57 > S139-57. The sequence continues at coordinate 4,609 of JALWTZ010000213.1, forward strand.
CGCTTACCTGCAGGGGCGTTGTCGGCGTACTGGTACCGATACCCACCTTCCCTGTGGTACTCACCTGGCCTGTCCCATCGGCCCAGGCGCTGGTCCCGGGCGATCCTGGTGGACCCTGAGGGCCGGTGGCCCCGGTCGGCCCCTGGGGACCTGTCGTACCGCTTGGCCCCGCAGGACCCGTTGCACCGTCCAACCCCTGAGGCCCGGCGGGACCCTGGGGACCCGTTGCACCGACCGGCCCCTGGGGTCCGGCGGGACCCTGGGGGCCTGCTGCACCGTCCAATCCCTGAGGCCCGGTGGGACCCTGGGGACCTGCTGCACCGTCCAGTCCCTGAGGCCCGGCAGGACCCTGGGGGCCTGTTGCCCCGACCGGTCCCTGAGGCCCGGTGGGACCCGTTGCGCCCTGTAACTGTCCTGCCGTAAAACCGCTAACAGTATCCGCATCACTAGCATGCAGGGCGTAAGCCGCACTGTTCAACAGACGCCGCGGACTCATCTCGCTGTCAGTACCGACTGTGATACCCAGGTAATAGGGGATATCGAACTGCAAAGCAGTCCCAAAGGGCGTCACCGTACCCAACTCCACACTGAACAGGCCATCACTGACGGCCACCTGACGGGTTTCAGTCCACAACGGCACCCCGCCCGTGGCAGTAGAATAGAGGCTGAAACTCATGGCCACTGTGGCATTCACTGTGACACTCTGGACATCCCTGAGCTCACCCTGATAGTTAATGCTGGCCGGCACTATTGCCTGTGCTGACAGACTCGCCAATCCCAGCCAGACGAAAATGGCCATTGCCGTCAATTGCTTCTTAAGCATTATCCCCTCCTGCGCGAGAATACGGATCCCAAGTTTTCAAGAAAATAAATTATTCACGCACAGATCATAACACTTTTTCACCCGATTTTCTCCAGAGCAGCCCCGAAAACCTCTGCCTATCAAAACATAACGTAATGATAATATTGGCTTTTATACCTTCACTAAAGTTTCTCTATAGTACCACCACTTATACGGGAAAACGGATGCATTTAAACCCGGTGCCGGTTTTGCTATCGTCAAGATGATTCAGCGAGCTTTGCTGGCACGGTATACCTGTACTGACCGCTACCCTGTGCGAAATGACCGGTTCAGGAAGACGCGATGGTGCTGACCTGTTGCCGGGCCTGCTTCCTGGCCGACTATCAGGAATGCAGGCTCTATATCAAGTACCCGGAAACGCACAAATTACGGCTGCCGGTAAACGACGGGCACCACACAATTGAAAACAATACGAGGCCATCATTATGAAGCTGTACTACTCCAAAACCTCCCCTTATTCCCGCAAGGTCCGGCTGATGATCCATGAAAAGGGACTCCAGCAAGCAATCATCAGCGTGGCATGCAACCCCTTCGACGAGGTGCCTGATCTGGAAACAGCGAATCCCCTGGGCAAGGTTCCCACGCTGATCCTTGAGGATGGCTCTTCCCTGTACGACAGCCCGGTGATCTGCGCCTACCTCGACACCTTGACCCCCGACAGGCTCATACCGGAATTCGACCCCGATACCAATGGAGAGCGCTGGAATGTCCTGCGCTGGGAAGCGCTTTGCGACGGTGTACTCGACGCTGCCTACAACATCGTGATGGAACGGCGCAGGGATGCCCGTGAGCAATCTTCCAGTTGGATTGAACAGTGGAAAAGTCAGGTTATACGGTCTCTGGATCATATGGATGCCAGCATCAACACGCTGCCTGCACATATATCATTGGCTCAACTATCGCTGGGAGCGGCCCTCGGGTACCTGGACTTCCGTCTTTCTGATCTT